>CAUZUN010000081.1:0-5036 GCA_963583115.1 Candidatus Thalassarchaeaceae archaeon | reverse complement strand
CCGCCAGACACTGGCGGCAAAAAAGCGATTTCTGCAGCATCTGGAATCTCTTCATCAACTGAACAAAAGACTCCATTCAGTGCTACCCGGGTCCCTTGCTCAAGTGAACGGCCAAGGTTGAGGCGGTTGGCGAGGTCTTGGATGGTGGAGCCGAGCAGCAGCGCGATTTCTATTTCGCGGGTGCCTAAAGTTTCCGCCAAAGGGCCAAAAAAGAGGGCTTTGACTTTGACCGCCTCGTGGAATTCCGACTCGCTCATTCGATTGACGGGGGGCCAAACATGGGTATAATAGGTGCTCCCTTCACCACCGCTGCATGACTACGGTACTGGAGGCGAAAGGGCTCTGGAAAGTGTACGATATGGGCTCGTCTCAGGTGAAGGCTTTGCGGGGCGTTGACCTTTCGATTGAAGCGGGAGAGATGGTCGCTATCATGGGTCCTTCTGGCTGCGGAAAGACGACTCTACTGAACTGTGTATCGAGTCTTGATGAATTTTCTACTGGTGAAGTTTTGATCGATGGGAGTCCGCTTTCTGAGATGTCGGATAGGGAGCGGACGACGATGCGCGCGGAGCGCCTCGGATTCGTTTTTCAATCGTTCAACTTGTTGCCTGTTCTTTCTGCGGTTGAGAATGTTGAGATGCCTCTCTTGATTGTAGGGGAGCCACCGAAAGTGGCTCGTGCGCGTGCTCTTTCGGCGTTGGAGTCAGTCGGTCTTTTGGATTGGGCAGGCCATCTTCCAGCGGAGTTGTCCGGCGGTCAACAGCAGAGGGTTACCATCGCCCGCGCCTTTGTTCATGAGCCGGCATTGATTTTGGCCGATGAGCCAACCGGCAATCTTGACACTCCGACTTCAAGGTCAATTCTTGAGCTTCTCATTGATTTGAATAAAACTCGCGGAATCACTTTCCTCATGGTGACTCACGAAGATGAAATCGCCGCGAAATGTTCACGCAAAGTGACCATCCGTGATGGCCTCATTACTGCGGACGAAAAACTCATCCATGCTTCTACGGAAGAAGAGTGAATGGAGTTGGTCTACTTGGTCGCCACCAGCACCACAGAATCCGAAAGTTCCCGCCTGTTGAGTCCAGCTCTCAACCGGTTTGCAATCTCAGCCGTTCTTCTGTTCTTCTCGCTGGTAGTGGCCGGGCTAGTTTTCAGTCTCACTCTTTCAATTGTTAAAAAATCCTCTTTTGACGGGCCAGGATTTGGCTGGATAACCACTGCACTGAGCCTCGGGCTTGTTTCAGCGATTGTGTTTTCAATATCAATCAGATTACTGTTGGAGAAGCGGCAGCGAATCCTCGGCAGAATGGCGCTGCGCAATCTGCGTCGCCGCAAGCGGAACACCGCGCTCATCATCGTTGGGCTGCTCGTAGGCTCAGCGATTGTATCGAGCAGCCTTGTAGTCGGCGACAGTCTTGATGCGACTTTGAGTGCCGAATTCACCGAGGCTCTCGATGAAACGGACATAGTCATCAAAGGGTCAGACGCAGCCGGCCAACCTCTCTGGTGGAACCAGACCCGTGCCATTGAATTTGTTGAGTTAATGGAACCCGACCCCGATTTAGACGCGGTATCTCTCGGTATCCAGATGGCGGTTTCTCTAAAATCACCAATACATCGAACTGTCGAACCAGTCGCAAACTGGCTCGCTATGGATGGCGAAATGCAGCAGACCGGAACTTGGCGTCCAATCGGAGGCGATGATGGTTTCGAATACAGTGACATCGAGGCGGGTAAGGTGGTCGTCAACCAAGAGGCAGCGAGTAAGATGGAATTGCAGGTCGGTGATATCATCGAAGCGACTTGGACCGATATCAGCACAGGTTCAATCAAACGCCCATCAGCCAATTTTACTGTTCAAGCAATCGTCTCAATCGAAGCGACTGGCTTCGTTAGTGGCGGCGACCCAGCCATATTCAGCGAACTGGCTCAGATGCAGGAATTGATGGGTCGCGAGGGCGAAATCAACCGAATCGCGTTTTCAGCAACCGGTGGACTTCTCGATGCCCGAGCCGCTGAAGAGCGAGTTTTCCCGCGAATCAATGCCACATTCGACGAGGCGCTTCTCGGAATTGACGGCGGACTTGATGTTCCAACCATTCCCGAAGAATTTTCCCTCGCTGTTCAGCGCACGACCGGCACCGGACTGCTGTCCGGCGCTGAAGTCGAAAGTCTGAGAGAAAATATCTCCATGATAGCGCCTGACGCTCCAATCCTTGAGATTTTGATGTCACCACTCGCTGGAGTCAGCCAAGATGGGGTGAACTTGAGTGGGCTCCTCACTTCGGAAGTCAACGGTTTTGCAGTGGACGGTGTGGCAGACTGGTACGCTACTCCGGCTGGTTTGTCGGTTCAGGTGAGGGAGACGAGCCAATGGTTCCAATGGGTCCCTAAAGACGACTCAGACAATGCCATTCTCGCTATATCCTCCTTGGATGATGGGGTCGCGCTATCGCTCCATTCCAACGGTGTTCGGCTTTCAATTCTCAGTGAAAATGAGTCATCGCGTGACATTTCCTTACCCGCGGGAGAGGGAGATTTGGTCGACTTGGCGGTCGGAGAGGTCAACTCTTCAGCGGTCGGGGTCGGCTTACGAATTTCTTCCGATTCAGCGGTGCTGTTGCATGGTGAGCCGTATGCTGAAGGCGAAATTTCATGGGATGCAACCGGGTTATCTCTCTCGACTTTGCCACAACTCATCGATGGTGAGTTGGCGATTGACGGCGACCAGTTATTGATTCGACTTTCCGGTTTGACCACGAGTCACACCTGTTCGATTCCTCTTGTGAGTCTTGGAGTATCTTCCCTCGCGTGCGCGTGGCAGCAGGACCCTCCAGCGGTCCGCCATTTGGTTGAGGTTAGTGGAATCGCTTGGGACCAAAGTGGACAAGACCTCGTTCGTACACTGAACCGCCTCGCCAATGTGAATGGCTCGGCTCACGATTTGGGGTTGCCAGCCGGTGACATTCTTTCAGTCGGTGGTGATGGTGTTCTAGTCGAAGGGGCTGGCCTCTACATCTTCGATGGTGTCAACTTCGTGAATGGCACCGCTCAGCCGCCTTCTTCTGCCGACGGCCGAACCGTCTGGTCAGACGGAACTTACACTCTCGCCAGTGGACCCGATGGCGCTTTCATCACTGATGAGAATGGCATCAGCGGCCGCCTTCCCTACCAACATTCGGTAGATGGAGCATCCAACATCCCACTCATCGCTCTCTCGATTACAGGCGGCGGCTCGGTATTGCCTGAACCTGCTGCTGGTGAAGTGATGCTTACCGCTTGGTCAGCGGCCGGCACAGCACTAGTTCCTCCGGCGAACCTCTCACTGCTAGGCATGATGCCCGCCGCCCGCGGTTACGACGAACCGATTCAACTGAACTACACCGCAGCAGTTCCTCCACTACCTTCACCACCAGGTCAACCCGGCTTGGACGACCTTTCTGTAGCCATCGTAAATGTCTCCGATGGAGAGGCTCTGCTGCTGATGGATGAACCGGTTCGCAGCAGCGTTATGGTAGCAGGACCAACACTTGCTGCTCCGGGCGTCTTCGACGCCCTCGAAGCGAATGTAACCGCTTGGACAGATGAGATGACCACCGCGTCTTCTCTCGGATTCAATGTCATCGCTATGAAAACCGATGTCCGCAAAGCGACTGAGGATGCCGGCTCAAGTTTCTCTGCGCTCTTCCTAATCTTCGGTTCGTTCGTCATTTTCGCCGGCGTACTCCTCGTCATGAATCTGTTCGTGATGCTCGCCGATGAGCGCAAGTCGGAGATGGGCATGATGCGTGCCCTCGGAATGCAGCGAGGAGATTTGCGCGCAATGTTCGTTCTCGAGGGGTCAATTATCGGCCTCATTTCCAGCGCCGTGGGAGCGGTTCTCGGCATCGGTGTGGCGCGAGTCTTGATGCTATTTCTCGACAAGGCACTGTCAACAAATTTTGGCAGTTCAATTCTCTTCGCATGGGAGTGGCACAGCCTTTTGACCGGATTTGCGACCGGCTTCATCGTCACTTGGCTGACCCTCTTTGCAACCGCGATTTACATCTCACGAATGAATGTCGTAGCGGCGATGCGCGACATTCCGACACGGCTCAAAGGGTCCCTACCGTGGTGGACTATTCTCGTCAGTTTGCTACTCTTCGGAGCGGCTGTAATCTGTGCAGTTCTTGCCTTTTTAATCGGAGATGCTGAACAAGGTTCTCGCTTTGCTTGGTGGTTGACTGGAGGATTCCTCTTCCTGCTCGGATTAGTCCCACCGCTTTTCTTCATTCTCAATCTTCTGTTACCCGAGTCACTCACAATCAGAAATACCCGATTCAGTCGCAAGATTGTAGTCCCTCGATTGGTCATGACTACACTCGGACTCGCAATGTTCGGCTGGGGCATCTGGACAGACCCCTTGAGAGCAGATATGGAGGCAGGAGACTCCTCATTCATCGTCCTCGGACTTTTCCTTGTCAGCGCCGGAGTGCTCCTTTTGACCAGCCTCGCACCGATGATAGCACGCGCCCTCGCACGGGCCGGCTCATCCCTCTCAAAACGGGTCGCTTCTGTCCTACCCACCGCTCTAGCATACCCACTGGCTACACCCTTCCGAACTGCGATGACAATGGGAATGTTCAGTCTCGTGGTGTTCGCAGTCGTTGTCCTTTCTGGATACTCAGCGATGTTCGGCAATTATCTCGGAGATATTGGTGAAAACGCCAAGGGCGAGTGGGAAATCGTCGCCTACGGCGAGATGGAGCTCGATGAGAACAGGTCAAACTGGGATTTGGGCGAAATCGACCCGATGACATTCGATGCGGTCGCAGTAGTTGAGACCGCGGTCGTCCAAACCTACAGATCGAATGAGGCCGACCCCGAAAACAAGTCGCAATACACCACTATCAGAGGATTTGATACGAATTTCACAGCGCATGGCGGCCTACCTCTCTACTCTTGGGCACCAGATTTGGGGGCGACAGAGGGGGAAGTCTGGCAGAGGGTGCTCGAAAATGAGACATTGGTGGTCATCGATTACCAGTTGG
>CAUZUN010000080.1:0-5042 GCA_963583115.1 Candidatus Thalassarchaeaceae archaeon | reverse complement strand
TTCGAAAATATTGTCGCTCATTTTCTAACACTTCGCGTTTCCCCTCTCGCCAGAACACCGTTAATCTCACTCGATTAGGGCCTACTCGGACACAGGGAACCCGAGGGAGAGCACAGGGGTATAATAAGCCTGCTTGCGAACTCTTCCCGCTAACCTATTTTTCATCGTCGCTGTGAATGAAAATACAGTTATAAAATAGTCAATTGAAAAACCCCAAATTGTTACAAAATTTACCCTTCAGCATAGCGTTTTCCGTTTCCGAAGTAGACCCCTCGCCGAATCATCTTGCCACCCCGCCGAGGCCTCCCGATGTGGTGGGGGAATTGCACCGGAGAATACGCAATCTTTAGGGCCATGAATCGAACTACTTCAGAAAAGTTTCTGAGCCTATCGAGGCCACTTCAATAAGTAGAATTATCCAAGTGCGAAAAAATCGATTACTGTTTTAAATCGAATGATACTATGGGCGTTTTTCTATTAAAATAATATCATCTGTAAAATTAATTTCAATTGGAAACTCGCTTCAATTCGCCATCAGACCACTCAAATCCATCCCCATCATTAACTTCGATTACATTGCTCGGTAGAGTTGGAATTGTAGCCACTCCCGAGCCCTTGGAATCGGTGAAAAGATGGGTCGCTAGGAACCGCGTTTCTGGGCAGCCCTCAACCAGTTTGGAGAGGGTGGAGGGTTTGTAGTGGTAATCCGATTCAACATAATCCGGTAGCCCCAATTCGATAATCACAACATCGGCCAAAGGTGCGCGCGCCTCAATTTCCGCGCATGGCCCAGAGTCACCACAGTGCAGGAGCGTGAACCCGGATGAGTGTGTGAGTTGGTAGCCGTGAGGCTCAGTTTCCGGAGTGTGGATGACTTGAAATCGCTCAAATTTCCATTCGCCATTTGAGCCGACCACCTCGCCGGCTGGCTCGTGATGGAAATTCACCCGTTCATTGAGAGCCTCCTCAAGTGAGCCGGGAAATGCTAACTCAGAGAGATGATGCATTCTCTTTTCTCCACCGGCATGAAGGTGAACTTCGAGGATTTTCTCGCCTTCACGGTCAGAACCAAATCGTCTTTCAAGAACCAAGAAAGGGAATCCGAATACATGGTCGCCGTGCCAGTGTGTGATGAGTAGAGAATCGATGTCCGCTGGGCTGATACCGGCACGGCGAAGTTGCGCAAGTAGAGTTGGCGGAGCGTCGACGAGCATGTTTCCGTCGATGAGGACGAGAGAATGTAGCCGACCGTCTGGACAGAATGCGTTGCCGCTGCCGAGGAACTTCAACTCAACCATTCTGCTACCCCTACTCGCCACCCTGCTCCTCCGCTTTATCAGTACGGTCGGCAGCGGCTGTTCTGCACCACCAGTCAACATTCAAGTTTCTCGCTAACAATCTCTTGTACACCTTGCCGCGCGATTGATAAACCGAAGTTTGAACGAAGTTTTACCCCGCCATAGGCGGGGCGAGTCCCAGCGGTGAAATCATGAGTGATTGGAGCAGCAAGAATCCCTACTATGGGGTAATGTCGGAAAAGCCACTCCTCACCTCTACAGATTCGACGAAAGAGACCCGTCACATCGTTTTCCAACTCGGTGACTCCGGCTTGACTTACAAGGCCGGAGACGCACTTGCTATCATCCCTGAAAACCCCCCGGAGATTGTTGAGGACTTGCTCGGGCTACTCGGATTCAGTGGTGAAGAGGTAGTAGAAACCCATGTTGGCGAGGCACAATTGAGAGATGCTTTGTCGACCAAATATGAGATTCACAGACTCTGCAAGAAATTCATCAATGGGCTGGAACAAAAGTTCGCCTCAAACGGCCCAGAAGTCTCCGTCCGTTTGGTTGGCCGCACCCGAACATCACTCACCACAGGTGTCGAAACCGCCTCATGGGATTGGTCGGGGGAAGAGGATGATTTCCCATCAGACTTCCTTCCGGTCGGTGGTTCAGGTGACCCTGCGCTGGAGTTGTGGGAGGGTCTTGTGAATGACGCGAAAGCGATGGAGGATTATCTTTGGAGCCGTGACTACCTCGACTTCATGGCCGACTTCCCGAACCTCTCATTTACCCCCCAAGAGTTTGTCCAAAACCTCGACCGGCTCAAGCCTCGCCTCTACTCTATCGCCTCCTCGCCCGACGCCCACCCCGGTGCCGTTGAACTGACCGTCGCCATCGTGCGCTACAACCACCACGGCCGTGACAAAGGCGGGCTCTGCACAGTCTACATGGCAGACCACGCTCCTGTTGATGATGCCTCGATTCCAATGTTTATGTCGCCGACGCGCAGCTTCGTACTGCCGGCTGACGAGGCGACTGACATCATCATGGTCGGCCCAGGCACAGGTATCGCACCCTTCCGCGCTTTCCTCGAACAGAGGGAGTTCGATGGGGCAACTGGCCGCAATTGGCTCTTCTTTGGTGACCGAACTGAAGCGGATGAATACCTCTACCGTGATGAGTTGGAGGGTTGGAAGAAGAGTGGGCACCTCGAAAAATTGGACTTGGCTTGGTCGCGAGACCCCAATGTTCCCAAGACCTATGTGCAGAATTTGATGGCTCAACATGGTGAGGAGATTTGGCAGTGGATTGAGAATGGCGCCTACTTCTATGTATGTGGCGACAAGAACTACATGGCGAAGGATGTACATCAGACTTTGATTGATACCGCCGAGAAGTATGGCGGGATGTCTGCTGATGAGGCGAAGGAATTCGTCGAGAAGCGGATGATGAAGGAAGAGAAGCGATATCTCAGAGATGTGTACTAGCCGACCGCCATAGCGGTCGGTCGCGTTGCTTTAATTCGATATGAGTCCTATCGCAACCAGCCGCTGGGGCGGCTGGTAGGATAGATTGTAGGTGGGAAGCCTGTTGTCCAGACTCGATGAGAGGGCAAGTTCACCCTCAAAAGTGAGAATCCAAAGTTTTGGGTTGAGGTGCAACTTGGAGATATATTCCTTATCGGACCTCCTAGATTGTAGTTGTAAACTCAAAATCTATCAACATCAGTCTATTGAACCGGCTCGGCTTAGGTGGAATCATGTTCGAGCGGGTGCTAATCGCCAACCGGGGTGAAATCGCACTTCGCATTCTACGCGCCTTGCGCGGCCTCGGCTGTTCAGTCGCCATCGTTCATGGCCGCGAAGACCGCCTCTCTCTTCCGGTCCGAATGTCAGACATCGCAATCCCCCTCTATTCGGACAATCCACTCGATGCCTATCTCGACTACGAACGGGTCATTGAGGCTGCCAAGGAGGTCGGTGCTCAAGCGATTCACCCCGGCTACGGTTTTCTGGCAGAAAATGCCGCTTTTGTCAAACGCTGTGAGGAGGAGGGCATCATTTTCATCGGTCCATCCTCCGATGTAATCTCGCTGCTCGGCGACAAAATCGAGGCGAGAGCCGCCATGGAGGCGGCTGGCCTACCAGTTGCAAAAGGGAGCAGCGAGCCGATTACAAGTTCGGAGGTAGCGGCATCCCTCGCAGACGAAATCGGCTATCCAGTCATCATCAAGGCAGCAGCCGGCGGTGGTGGAATCGGCATGCAAATCGTCCATCAAGAATCCGAATTCCCCTCCGCTCTGAAAATCTGTCAATCCCGCGCAAAGTCAGCCTTTGGCGACGAGCGGGTCTTTGTCGAGAAGTACATCGAAGGGGCACAGCACATCGAATTCCAAGTGCTCGGCGATGGCACCGACGCCATCCATTTCGGCGAGCGTTTCTGCTCCATCCAACGCCGTCACCAGAAATTGTTGGAAGAGGGCCCATGGCTTTCGGAGGAAGTTAGGGAAGAGGTTGGGGCGCGCGTGTGTGCGGGTGCGCGAGCGGTCGGCTACAAGGGGCTGGCAACTTTCGAATTCCTGCGCGATTCGTCGGGAGAATTCTATTTTTTGGAAGTAAATCCGAGGGTTCAGGTCGAACATACGGTGACTGAAATGATAACCGGACACGACCTTGTGAAGTTGGGAATCCGGGTCGCAGCGGGTGAGCCACTCCCGATGTCACAGGATGAAATTGAGATATCTGGCCATGCGATTCAATGCCGAATTAACGCAGAAGACCCGGTCAATTTCGTGCCTTCGCCGGGAAGACTCTGGGACTGTCACTTCCCTTCGGGCTTCGGGGTAAGGGTGGACACCCACGCCCACATCGGTTACGAAATGCCGGGCTGTTTCGACTCACTGCTCGCCAAAATGGTGGTGTGGGGTAGGGACCGCGACCATGCGATTGCGTCGTTGAAAGTCGCTCTTGATGAAACGATTATCGTCGGGGTGGAAACTGTGATTCCATTACATCGGGCGATTCTTGAAGAGCCCGATTATCTTAACAGAAATGTGACGATCGCCTATCTTGAGGAGCATCCAGATTTACTGGGGTGAAAAAAATGGAATTGGTAATCGTCGGCAGCATCGCTTACGATGACTTGGCGACTGATGTTGGTTCAGCAGAGGGTGCTCTTGGCGGCTCTGCAACTTACGCTGGTCTATCCGCCGCCTTTCATTCTCGCATGCGCGACGCCAATTTGGGAAGCCAGGTTCCAGTCGGTTTGGTTGGCGTGGTCGGCAAGGATTTCCGGGCGGGAGACTGGGAGATGTTGCAATCACGCGGCTTGAACATGGCCGGCATTGAACGGGCCGAAGGGTCCACATTTCGGTGGAGTGGTCGATATCACGGTTCGATGGACGAAGCGGAAACTCTCGACACTCAACTGAATGTGTTCGGCGAATTTGAACCTAAGATTCCCTCCGATTGGACTTCTCCTGAGGTTCTGTTCTGCGCCAATATCCACCCTTCGATTCAAGCGGCTGTCCTCGACTCATGCCCTGATGCAAAGTTCACAGCACTCGACTCAATGAATCTCTGGATTAAAACTGAAATGGCCTCACTTTCCGGGGTACTGCGACGGGTAGATATGGCGATTTTGAATGACCAAGAGGTCAGAATGTTAGCCTCTGACTCAAACCTGATTCGTGCTGCAGAATCAATCCGAACCGGGGCGGCGTTGGCTGCTTCTGAGAGTTCGGATTCGGGTGACGGT
>CAUZUN010000079.1:0-5044 GCA_963583115.1 Candidatus Thalassarchaeaceae archaeon | reverse complement strand
TGAGTCCGATGAATCTCCAATTGAAAAATTGATTTTCCAACGGGAAATTTCACCCGATTTATTCGCCTTGATTGGACAAGCTACTGGAATCGTTATAGTCGACCAAGTCGGAGGAAAAGCGCGGCCCGACTTCTCCTCGCCGTTGGTCGTAGTCGGTTGGGACCGACGAGATGGAAACGAGGCGTTGGTATCGGCACTTGAAGCCGGATTGTTACGCTCAGGCTGCAGAGTTCAGCGCGTTGGGGAGGTCCCAACTCCCGGACTTCACCACTGCATACTCTTGTTGGAAGCCGATGCCGGGATGATGGTTACCGCGAGCCACAATCCAGCGACCGATTCGGGAGTCAAACTGTTTGACGGCGAGGGCTACAAGTCGATGCCGGAATTAGAAGACCTCATCTCATCGGAGATTTGGAAACTCGATAGTGGCTCACCGACTAGCGATGAGGGTGAAGCGAGTGGCACCACGCCGAATCTGTCGGAAAATGACTCTGGACCATTGGCTCCATTCGATGGACTAATGGCCTATCGTGACCACTTGGCACGCTGGTTGAATACCGTTTGTGATTTGCTCGCCGTAAATCCTGAACAATGGCCACAAGCCGTTACCGAGCAAGGATTGCTTCTCGATTCCAGTGGTGGCATCGCCACCGATTGGCTGAGTTTCGGCCTCACTCGCCGAGGACTTCTCTGCGACGAAGTTTCCTCAAGAGAATATCCCATCAACAAAAATTGTGGGGCTGGAGAATTCAACCCGACCGACAGTTGGAGCAATCAAGAATTGGTCGGCACACAGAGTCACGCTCTACTGCAAGCGCTCGGTGAGAAAATCCGCGATAATGAGGGGAATCCACCTTGGAGCGAAGGAGAACTAGTCGCCGCTGCACTCGATGGAGACGGTGACCGCTGTCTGCTACTAGAGGCGACTGCGGATGGAATCCAAATTGTAGACGGCGACCAGATGGCATACGATTGGCTACAAGCGAGGTCCACCGACCAACCACAGCGATTGGCACACAGTATCGAATCCGACCTCTGTCTGCCGGCTGCCTGCTCGGCGCTCGGCGTTGAAACCATTCAAAATGCGGTCGGTGACCGGTGGCTCTCAAACTCACTCAACCCCATTAAGGAGGGAGAAACTCGGTTGATTTTCGATGAATCGATGCCGCTTTTGTTCGGCTGTGAAGACTCCGGGCATCTCGTCATGCCTACCCCGCATCCACTCAAACAGAACCACTGGTCACTCGCTGGTGATGGTGCTGCAACACTGCTTTCCCAACTCTGTGCTAGACTTGCTCTAGGCCCATCTAGGAAGACCCTTGAGAGGGGGTGGAAGGGAAGAGTTTCAGTGACTGGTGTCGACCGGAGCCGCTGGAACGGCCGGAACGAATTGGCCACCAAAGTTGGAGAAATTGTCGACAACACTCTGTCAGAGGCGACCTTGAAAAGTGTTGAAGTCGAAGGAGAAACAAGCCTTCTATTACTCGAAGGAACGCTTGATGGAGAGGCTGTCAGCATTGGAATCCGAAACTCGGGCACCGAGGCAAAGACTTCTGTAAGCATGAGAAGTTCAAGCCAAAACAATGTCGAATCATTGACCGCATTGATGAACCAACTCGGTGATTTTCTCAGTGAGAATCTTATTCCGTGAGGACTGACCAACTCTCGCTAACCGCTGAGTGGAATGGGAACTCAACTCAAAGGATGAACTTCGGTAGGTGTCGGGCTATTAGCGAGTGACAAACAACTCCGACCAAACAGCCCTCATCATCGACTACTGCGATTTGATTGAGGTCGTGGGCCAGCATCAGTGCGGCTGCCTTGAGGAGAGGGGTTGCCAGAGAAACTTGTAACGGAGGCTGGCTGATGAGTTGACTCGCCTCGACTGCTTGCATCCAAGCGAGGTCCCGATTGACCGCCTTTCGCTGAATCAGTTTGAGCATGTCAACGGCGTGGACTCGGCCGACTGGAACACCCTCCTCGTCAACGAGGAATATGTGGTCCAAATTGTGCTCGGTGAGAGTTCTCAAAACTCTGTTCATAGACACTCTCGATGGTAGCATCCGAGCCTGTTCCATTACTTCACCACAAGTCAGCCGACGAGCGGCTCCACCCTTCGGCGAGGTTCTCTGAACTCGCTTTGCTGACCGCCCGAACATGACCCATCACACCTCGCTTGAAGGGCACCCGCCATGCCAACCCTATTTGAATAAAATGGATGGTTGAGAGCCTTTTTGAGTCGCCCCTTCCGAACAGTGCGAACCTTGATGGAGGATTGAAGGCCGCCGAGAGGATGATGGCACAACTCCCCGATGCGGTTTTGGCGGAACTCGCGGCGATGGATGACTATGACAGAACCCTCGCCTACGATAGAATCGGAAGGCAGCACAATCTGTCCGCCGAGCAAGTTGAGGCTCAACTCAAGGCGCACCAACAAAGTGGCCTACAGTCCGCCGCTCCTGCGGGTGAATATGACCCGACAGCCGGCGCCGGTGAATACGACCCTTCCCCCCAAGCCGCCTACGACCCAACAGGCCAAGCCCCACCTGCAGACGCCGCTCCGCAGGCCGCCAGTCCGAATTATCTGCAAGATGCACATCGCTACCGAGTCCGTTACGACCCGAGCCAAGACGGCCAGTCTAGACAAGCGCAAATCGACCAGGCAATCATGTGCCCAAACTGTGGAGCACCTCTTGGAATACCGGCCATCCGACCGATAAAGGTGACCTGTCCTAACTGCATGACTGAGGCCACATTCAACAATTGAACCGACTCTCTCTGCTGCAAAGTTCCAAATGGGACCGCACTAAGCCGGAAACATGCACATAGCCACCAAGATAACGCTAGCACTTGGAATCGTTCTTTTAATTGGAAGCGCGATAGCAATGGTTGTTGGTGGTGGCTCGTTCATGGGTGACTTCGTTGACAACCCTTCTGGAACTGAGAAATGGACAGGGAGTTCACCCACCACTTACGAAGGTGAATTCCAGATGATGGGAATATACTATGTCTTCGTTGAAGATGGTTCAACCGTTGATGTCGAACTTGTCGGTGGGGACCAAAATAGTCGATTCATCCCCTGTGCAGAAGCCCAATCTTGTGAGTATTTCAGTTGGGCGGGCTATACCTATGTCGGTGATATCTCTGTGTATGCCGATGGAACTTGGGAAGTTGCATTCACCGGAAATGGCGATGTTATGATTCGTGAGCAGACCATCGATGTTGGGGGCATGTTCGGTGCAATTGGAGGATTCGCAGGAATTTGCTGCTCATTCTGCGTTCTCGGACTTGGAGTGATTTTCATCTTCACATTGAAGGATGGTTCGAAGCAGCAACTGATGGTGGTCCAGCAGGACGGGTCAATCCAACAAGTCGCTGGCGCACCGGCGGCTCAAGCAGGAGTTCCCGCCGGCCCTCAAGGGGTAAACCCCGCACACATGGTCGGAGGGCAAATTCATCCATCATACACAGACCAGTATCAACAGGCAGCACCACCGCAACAACAGGCAACCATCCTGCCTCCAATCGGCGGCCAACAGCCACCCAATCAGGGATTTTAAATTCCCCAATATTTGCCTGAAGTCTTGTCTCTCTCGTTGATTGAGCGGACCGCTTGACGGACCGCCCACAAGAGGACTAGGGCGCCTAACGCTCTGTCCCAATCCTCCCACAGGATTGCTGGTTCAAGTGAATAAGTGCTATCCAAAACCTTCAGCGCCATGGCGAGGGCGGCACCGACTGAAGTCCAAATGAAAATACCGAGCGCAATCACCTCGAGAGTACGGCCCGAGAAGGTGCCACGGTTCATCTTGAGAACCAACAGCGAGAGGGCGAGAGTTAGGAAGGCGAGAACAATCCAAGTTAGTGAGCCTTGTAACACGAGAATAATGATTTCAAAACCGCCTGGAGTCGGTGATTGGCCCATTTGGAAACTATACACGCGTATCCCTTCTGCGATTGAAACCACAGCACTGAATACGGTTCCAGCCCATAAAATCGAGGAGACAAATGCTGCATCAGCGTTCTCACGCATATCCCTCATGATACTGTTTAGATGCTGTTCAGCACCCAACCCCTTCGCCATCAGATAAATTCCGATGAGAAGCGGCATCATGCCGATGATGACTCCACCGTTGGGCAATATCATTCCTAATCCGATGAGAATCAAAAAGACGGAAAGCGGCACTAGAAGGCGGGCTCGCCACTTCGGGTCTTCAATCGCTTTGACGATGTAATAGTAGGTGCCTTCGATTCCTTTGCTCTG
Source organism: Candidatus Thalassarchaeaceae archaeon (assembly GCA_963583115.1). Lineage (GTDB taxonomy): Archaea > Thermoplasmatota > Poseidoniia > Poseidoniales > Thalassarchaeaceae > MGIIb-Q1. The sequence goes on along the minus strand of CAUZUN010000079.1, from coordinate 780 downwards.
CCTGACGATGATTTTCTGCACATGGTCGATATGGAGACGAGATTGGATGATGGGAAGGATGCTCTCATCTTCCGCGCCGTCGGTTACGAGCATTCCTCTATCTGGCTGAAACTTCTCGATGACCTCCTCCAACTGCTGTGAAACTGCTCGGTCTGACCTCACTCCTACACGCTCATCCCCGGTTAATACGGCGATTTCGACAGCGTCATTCGACTCCGCACTCTCCTTCAGTTGGTCGTGTAGATGTAATGCCCCGAGCATCGCGTTCGTATCGCTCTCCTCAGGGTCAGCGATGCCGAGGCGGAGAGCGGCTGTCAGCACCTCTTTGCGACCGACGACCGGGCCGCGGATTCCCGCTTTTTTACCAAGGTCGTCGTCCCTGTCGATGCATAACACGAGTGAGCGGGTCATACTGAAATCAACTCCCGAACCGGCAGGCTCAGCCAACGGACGGGGATAGGTCTGCTATCAAGCATTGTCCTGCGAGTCGGACTCTGAAGGGCGCTCATCGGGTGGTTGAGTATCAACGGACGCATCGGATGGTTGCGGCTCATCGGACGTCTCGGGGGGTTTGGCCTCATCAGACGCATCGGGTGGTTGGGGCTCAGCGAACGCTTCGGGGGGAGGCTCGTCGCGCATTCGACGGCGCTGCTTGGCGCGCACATACTTGAGTGGGTGAGTCAACCATTCGCGGCGACATAGTTGGTCGTCCACTAGGCCGGAGGCTACCGGGCAACGGGCGTGGAGGCGGAGGGTATCGCACTTTTCGGGAGTATATTC
>CAUZUN010000078.1:0-5085 GCA_963583115.1 Candidatus Thalassarchaeaceae archaeon | reverse complement strand
CAAGACTTCTTGACGAGGATTCTCTCCTTCCAGAAGAATCCAGTTTGGACCTAATTGCATGGCTGCTCGATACCCATGGAACACCGGAATGGGTTTCCATTGTTTGGCGGCGTCTGGTGAGCGATTGTTCACTCTCAACCATCGGACGGCTGCTGTGCGCCGATGAGGGTAGTATCCATCCCCCTTCGAGTGCGCTTCAGAGAAGTTTGCTGTCCGAGTTTCTAATCAGCGAGGAGGAATCATTGGATGGTCTCGGGTGGGTCTGCCGAAGGTTGTTGACCTTAAATCCGCGCTTAGAGTGGAGCCGTTCCGTCTACCACTCCCTCAAGGAGGCTGGGCCTATCCCTCATGAGAGGGTTACAATGCTCGCACTGGTGGCTCTCCTCTTCTACAAGAAGGGCAACAACAACATCAACGCCTGGATCTTGATGAAGGTGGTCGAGAGACTCGACCTAGGGGTTCGGCAGAGTTGTGAAAACCTTCTCTCCTCCATGTTGCTCGAAACATACTCCGACTTGGACTGGGTCGAGCGTAGCAAGCTTCTGTTCGGCTGGTGCTTTGCCCAGCCGGTTGCAGTTCAGGAAATTCTAGTACCCCGACTCTTCGCCGCTGGATACTTTGAATTATCTACTTTCATCGAATTAGTTGAGAGCAAGAACATTGTCAAACCAGATATTTGTTCACCCTCCATAACCTCTCTTTTTTGGGTCCAATCAACCATCACCCGACTAACGGAGCAGAGTGATTGGAATCCAAAAGGAATCTACCATTACGCCAACACAATTGGAATAATGACTTCGATAGGATTGTGGGAAATTTCACTGCGGCAGTATAGATGGTATAGCCGTTCAATCGACAATGATCGGCATTTCAATGTCAAGTTATTCATCGATGGAGAGGAGAAAGATGTTTGTGTTCATGACGGCGAATCAGCGAAATTACCGTTCGGCGACAGGTTGACTTCGATGCTGTTAGCTTGTTGGAACGATGAGGAGACCGCGAAGCGAGTTGATTCCTTCGCCGATGCAATAAATATTGTTCCGACAGATTGAATGATGTGTAGCAATCGATTCATCGAAAAGTAGATTCTAGTCTGGCGAAGTCTTTCGGGTGAACAAAACACAGGCCAGAAGAAGTGGCTTTGGCATTGAGTCACTCATAGGCGATGCCTGGCTCGGAAGGGAAAGCGAATCTCGCCTTGCCTCCTACATCTTCGCCCTCGCCCGCGACTTGGACTCTGAGTTCATCGACGCCAAGTTCTCTTTGAATGAAGTCGGCGGCTCCTTGGATTATCTCGACCTCGTCAAGGCTCGCATTGAGAATCTCCTGCTCGCTAGGCGACCAGCGATAGAGTTGTTTCATCACCCGCTTCCAAGCGGCCGGAATCTGTTTTCGAATTACGGCATCATGAGCGAATTCTCGCGTCATGATGACCTTGAGCGCCTGCTTCATGTCGTAGCCCTCATCTCGAAGTTGCATTCCGATTCGGCACAACTCACCCTTCCACGGCTCAGCACACTGAATCGTTACGGAAGTGGCCACGCCTTCCAGATGGCGTTCTGCTAATTCCTTCATCTGTCTCCCCTGGTCGAGAACTCTCTGCACGAATGCCTCGGTGGCAAGAATTTCTAAATCCCCATCGTGCGTTTCCTCTATTGGCGCAAATTGTGCAATTGCTACCAACCCCTCCTGTCCGAGATGTTGCCAAATATCCTCGGCGAAGTGTGGCGTTGAAGGATGAATGAGTTTGAGCCATTCAACAAGAATTGTGCGTAGTAGTTCCCCGTTTTTACCGCCCCGTCTTTGGTACCACAATAGGTCGGAGTAGATTTCGTAATGGCTGATGCGAACAGCGTCACGAAGTTCCAAATTTTCCATCGCATCTCGCCACTCTCTTACGCGGGCGCGGAACTTCGCAGCGAACCAATTATCGATTTCAGCCACATCATTTGACCAATTCAACCCATCTCGAATTGAACTCCATAGTGTGTTCAAGACCCTTCGATTTGCTTCGACCCCAACATCGGACCAATCCATTCCCGCAGTCGGCCTCGCTGCGAACAGCATGAACAGACGCATTGTGTCAGCCCCGAATTTCTCAACCATATGAGTGGGGCTGACGATGTTTCCAATCGATTTACTCATCTTGGCAGTGCGTTCTCCCAACTCAACACCGCAGTTCTTGCACGGCGCGCCAGCCTCGTCGACATGGAGGGTGAGGTTACAGTCAGCACAGTATGGGGCGGGTTTGTTGACCATCCCTTGACAGAGCAGTCGTTTAATCGGCTCGTCACTGGAGAGCAGCCCAATATCCCTCAGCGCTTTGGTGAAAAACCGAGCATAAATCAGATGCATCTGGGCGTGTTCAATTCCACCACAGTAGAAATCGACATCCATCCAGTTGTCTACAATTTCTCGGTCGAAACATTCCTCCGAGTTATTCGGGTCAGTGTAGCGCAGGAAGTACCACGACGAGTCAACAAATGTGTCCATCGTGTCGGTTTCCCGCTTTGCCGGGGAGCCACATGTAGGGCAATCGACATTCACAAACGATTCTGAACTTGCGAGCGGATTTCCTTCTATGGTGAACTCGATATCAAGCGGCAGAATGAGGGGCAAGTCCTCCTCCTTGAGAGGTACCAGTCCACACTTTTCACAGTGAATGATTGGAATCGGTGTCCCCCAATATCGCTGTCTGGAAATCAGCCAATCGTGAATCTTGAATTGTACTGTTGAGCCGCCGTTACCATCCGCTTCAAGCGCATCTATCACGGCCCGCTTCGCATCATCTCCAGCCAAGCCATCGAATCCCTCACGGTCTGAGTTGACCATCGGTCCGTAGCCCTCGAACGCTCCGCTGATTGGAGCATCCACATCGTCACCCTCGTTTTTGAGGAGTACCCGTCGGATTTTGAGATCGTATTTTTTAGCGAATTCAAAATCTCGCTGGTCATGGCCCGGGACAGCCATCACTGAGCCGGTCCCGTAAGATGCGATGACGAAGTTTCCAGCATAAATCGGAACCTTCTCACCATTCATTGGGTTGACCGCATACTTTCCAAGAAAGACCCCCTTCTTCTCCTTCAACTTCCCAATCTCCATTTCCGAAAGGCCGGTGACTTCTTCATCCAGAGCGCGCCAATCCGCCTCAAACTCAGTCCCCACAACTAACTTCTCACAGAGTTCATTTGAGGGTGCTAAAGTAACGAAAGTCACACCGAACAGCGTGTCTGGTCTAGTGGTGAAAGTCTCTATGACGAGTTCATCATCACCATCTACGGGAAATCGAATTACCGCTCCCTCAGAACGGCCTATCCAGTCTCGTTGAACCGCCTTCACATGGTCGGGAAATTCGATTTGGTCTAATCCGTCCCACAACTGTTGGCTGTAGTCTGTAGCCTTCAGGTACCATTGGTCCATCTCTCGCTGTGAGACTGCCGACTGACAGCGCCAACAGGAGTCGTTGACGACCTGCTCTTTCGCGAGCACGGTTTGGCACTCATCACACCAGTTGACAGGGCCAAACGCACGGTAGGCGAGCCCTTCCTCGAAGAATCGTAGGAAGTAGAGTTGGTTCCAGCGATAGAAATCGGGGTCGTGGCTCTTCAATTCCCGCTGCCAATCGTGAGAGAAACCCATCTTGGCAAAATCTTGTTTGATTTTGATGATATTCCGTTCTATGATATCGTTAGGATGTCCACCCTCATCTATGGCCGCGTTTTCAGCTGGCATCCCAAACGAGTCGAATCCCATTGGATAGAAGACATTGAAGCCATTAGCCCGACGAAATCGAGCGACTGTGTCACCAATGGAATAGTTTCTCACATGTCCCATGTGCATGCTGCCCGAGGGGTATGGATACATTTCAAGACAGTAGAATTTCGGCCTCTCATCTGATTCCTCAGCAACGAATATGCCAGCGTCAGCCCACGCTTGTTGCCATGACGCCTCGGTTAATTCAGGCTGATACTCTTCGTCCATCCCATTCACCTTCCGCTACACACGCTATGCCAATCGGCTCGCCCACCGTTCGGTCCACTATCAATCAAACGGAGTCAATTCAGAGTTCTTCGCCAAGTGAAGGGAAGTCAGCACTGTCGAGAAGCAACAAAGCCCGGTCCGTCAATCGATAGCGGAAGCGGAGGGCCACCTTCTCCTTCTCGATGAGGCCCCACTGTTCGAGTGCCTTGAGGTGGTAGGAGACGAGTTGTTGACTGGTTTCCAACTTCACTGACAACTCTTTTTGGGAGAGGTTGAGAATTTCATTTTCGTGGATGTCGAGCATCTGCAGAATCCTGCCTTGGAGGCTGTTAGGGTCTGGGGTAAGCACCGGCACCGGGAGTTCTTCCACAGGGGTGTGAGGGCTTACAGAAGCGGGATAGAATCGGACCTTCCGGCCATCCTTCTGCCGCCAAATCCGCTCGTCATTGACAAGAACTGACAGGTGGTGTGTCAACTGTCCGTTCGACATGCTGAGAGCCCCCAAGAGGGCGCGGAAGTGGATACCGCTGTGTAGTTCGATGTAGGCGACGATTCGGCCACGCTGGTACTCGCCACCCTTGTCCTTGTTGCGCTTCACCATACCGATGAGCAGGAGGCCATACTTGGTTGCAGGCATTCGAATCCACTCGACTTTAGTTACCATGCTGACTAGAATCGCAACCATTCCTGTCGCTGCAACCGTTGCGATGATTGCAGGTGCAGCAGCGGGAATCGGTGACGTGACGACAACCGTTGTTGTCTCTAGAGTATCTTCTTCGATGGTCGGCTCGACCACTCGCTCACTCATCACATCGCTGACTACTATCTTTGAATCCCATTCTAGACAGGCTGCATCTGTTGTTTGGGCTTGTTCAACCATGTAGGAGCCTTGCAGATTTGGAGTCGCTCGCCAGCCTGCGACTGAAGTTCCGGAGAGTGCGTGTTCAGTACCCCCAAGGTCGACGAGAAGCCAGCAGCCGCCAACTTCAGTGGTGACATATTGCCACGAACCTTCAGCGAGCCAACTTTCGGGGGTTGTCTCGGGATTGTTCTCGGAGAGGTCAGTTTCGCCGCCCTCTGGATCGTTTTGTTCCTCGGCGGTCT
>CAUZUN010000077.1:0-5095 GCA_963583115.1 Candidatus Thalassarchaeaceae archaeon | reverse complement strand
CACCGCCGGGTCCGTTCCTCGCTCTGTCTCGTACAGATATTGGTCGGCGAGGGTTACAGAGAATGTTCGCTCAGCCCTATCTCCGTTGGAGTCCGCCGTCGAAAGAACAGTCAATTCGATGACATCTCCCGCCTTATGGGAGTCGAGGGCGGTTGACATATCCGAATAGGTGGCAATTGGTGAGTCATCCACATGAGTGACAATTTCCCACGGGGCAAGGCCAGCCTCTGCGGCTGGCTGCTCTTCAATGATTCCAGTGGCGTGAACGCCGGGTACTGCTGCAACGAATTGGTTGGCGAGAACTGCCATCAGTAGAAAGCAGAAGAATGAGGCGTATATGTTGACAGCCGGTCCTGCTGCAAAGACTCGCTGACGCTCGCGACTTGGAGCGCGCATCAACTCCGAGGATTCCGGCTCAGCAAAAGCGCCGATTGGAATCAATCCGATGATGAGTAGGCCAAAACTGCGGACTCTCATCCCATGCGCCCGTGCGAGGATGCCGTGTCCATATTCGTGGATGACCAGGGCGATGACCAGACCAGCGAGCCCCCAGCCTAGTGGAATCGTGGAGGAAACTCCGGGTATCAGTATCAAGTCGGCGGGCTTGGCAGGTTCGATAGCTGAGGGATTGAGCATCGTCATGACAAAGGAGAGTAGAAACAGAACTAGAACGATGAGGCCAGAGACACGGCAAGTCCAGAGTCCGACTTCACCAAATGCTCGCCAAAATTTACGGGGGCGAGATATCGCTTCCAAAACGCGCTGACCGCGCTTAGTCCTCACCATCAATACGACACCGAGAATTCGAGTTGCGTCCCACTTGTCGAGAATTCCGAATTCTTCCAACCCTTTGAGCAGAATGTACCAGACGACGATGAGTGCCAAAGCGGGATGAATTTGAACGGCCAGAGCGGTCGCGATGACGATGAACAGCAGTTCACCAATTCGACTCCGAGAGCGTCCACCAGTATTCGCCATAGTTGTCCTCGCTCGTTGCCCTCCTTGGCCCTTAGTAAAGTGTCCGCGGCCGAGGAACCGTAGGGCTGAAAGCGAATGCCACTCCCCGCTACCCCATGGCAGGCGAGGAGGATGTGCCCATCGGTAAGCGAACCGTGGAGCGGAGAATCTCCGACTTGAAGCGAGAGAGAGACTCAGTTCGAAGGATGCTTGAGCAGGCTTCTCTTAAGCGTGTTAAGCGAGAGGTCGAGCGTCAAACTAAGACCATCACAGAGGCTGAGAAAGAACTCAGCGGCCAGCGGGCTGAGAACTAACCCGGAGTGAGAGGCAATTCGCCTCGTCATAGTCGAAATCGCTTCATCCACTCAGCCTTCGGCTCATGGTAAGATTGTGGAACTTCGGGCTCCTCTTCAACCTCCGACTTCACCCACGAGTCGCTCCGAGCGCGCAGGGCAGCGGCGGTTTGGCCGTAGGACTCATCATCACGGCAGAGCAGGGAGAGGAATCGGTGGAGGGGAAGACCAGCATCCCAGTCGAGGTGGGGGCGTCCACTTTTCGTGAGAGTAAGTGCCGGGATTCTCCGAGCGATGATTGCGAGTGGGCCAGTCAGTGTGGTCGTCTCAACCCGTAAAATCCGCCAGGAATCCCCTCTGACACCCTTGAGCCGAAGTGCGTAAAGCGGCATCAATCCACACCTTTCACCCTCGTTCTGTAGGTCGAGATATTGCACCCAAGTCCGCCCCGAAAGGTAGTTTTTCTTGTCCTTACTCGTTTTGACTTCGATTGGAAAAGCGATGTCACCGCGAACCGCCAACAGGTCGCCCGCTCCGGCAGTGCCAGAACCGGCCGCCCGCACCACGAGAAAGGGCCGTCGAACAACTTGCATGGCGCGTGCCTTTTCGGATGCTGTACAGGAGCGAGTCACAGCCCTCACTCCATCGGGAGAACCGATGAGAACGGCGCGCAACTCCCTCTCATATTGGGAGGCCATCGTCGTGCAGGGCCGAGGTGGCGTTCAAGACCACTTCGGCGCGAACCAACCCGCGCGTGGGGATTGTGAGGGTGTGGCCAAGTTTGCGTGGCCCGCGAGTAAGTTTGGGGGTGTAGCCAACTTTGCGTGGCTTGGGATTCGGCAGGGTGTAGAATTGGGGAAGTTCCGTGAAGTCGCGGAAAACGGAAAATTCGAGACTCTTTTACCGCAACCATTGAACTATGCCGAGCGAACAGGGTTTACCGTGGGCGCACTTGTGGTGAGAACGGCGGACTTCCGCCTCGCATACTGCTTGATGCGCGAATTGAAACGGCTCCACATCAGTTTTCACCAGATTCCAGCCAATTCTCCTCTACCTCGGGAATGCTCGGTTTGGTTTGGCAGCGCGGAAGAAGTTGCTACATCGAAAATTGGGAATGGCGTCGCGTGTGACTATCCGGATGTGACGGTGGCGATAGAGCGGGCGTTGCACCTCTCAAACACACGGGAAACCGCACAAATTCTCTCCTTCGGCATTGACCCCGGACCTCGCCCGGGTTTGGCATGGCTTGCTGATGGTAAGCCGCTTGGAGTCGAACAGATGGAGGGAGTCGACGAAACAGTCGATAGAATCTGCCGGTTGGTAGCGCTGATACCTCATAGAAGGGCGGTGGTTAGAATCGGAGATGGAGCCCCAACAGTCGGTACTCGGTTGTCCAACATTTGTTTGGCGCGCGGGTTGGATGTCGAGCGGGTCGATGAGCGGCGGACCTCCGTTGGTACGCCGCGACATCAGCATCACCACTCGGCAGCGCGGATAGCGCGGATGGCTGGAGAATCGGTAACCAGTAGGACTCCTGTGCGGCCCACGCGCGGTGAAGTGAAGGAGATTCAGAGGCGTAGCCGAGGGGAGAGCGAAGGGAGGCTGACACTTCCACACGAGTTGGCTCAAGCGGTTGCAGTCGGACGATTGTCAATGGTCGAGGCACTTGACGAACAACGACGCCGATAAGGTTCTACCTTTCCTTGAGGGTGTTTACTCAGCACCTAATCTATCGATGGTAGTCGTACCACCGTTGGGCTCAAACCTGTTCGCTGAATCCGCTGAGTCAGCGCGAACGTGGTCTAACGGTATGACGGTGGCTTCCCAAGCCACCTGCCCGGGTTCGACTCCCGGCGTTCGCACCTCCCCTTGAGCGACAATCCTTCGCCAGCCGTGGTGGCGGCAGTCGAAGTCTCGCTACTGAGATTCGCCTTGACTCGCTCGCGTAATCGCTAATTTTTCGGTGGCTACGCCACCTGCTCGCTACGACTTTATGTGGCTGACTACAATCGGTTCGCTTGAGTCGATTCCGATTGTCGCCCTCGGTGAGCGGAAGAATTCTTTCGTTCTTGATTGAAACAAAGTTCTACAATTATTTCGGATTCGTCACTCCCTATGGGAGTGGGGTCGGGTCTATATGCCGGCCCGATTTCGCGGGCTTCGATAACTATGTCTGAATGGCCCGAACTAGAACCGATGACCAACAGCCTCGTGAACTACGGAGTGACCTCAAATGGAATTGCCATCATCGAGTTGTCTTCCGACTCAAATGGTGAGCCTCTCTCCGAAGATTCGAAGCCGGTGAACACCTACACACACGGAATGATGTGCGATATTGATGAAGCGGTCGTGAAGGCTCGATTCGATGACAAAGTCAGTGTAATCATGATGATTGGCGCTGGTGAAGGCTTCTTCTCAGCGGGAGCGAGCATCGCCATGCTGAACGCAGTTACACCTGGTTTCAAGTACAATTTCTGCCTACACGCAAACGAGACACTCAGCAGACTTGAGCAGACTCCAAAGTTGGTAATCGCAGCAATCAACGGCCACGCTGTCGGCGGCGGTCTTGAGATTGCAATGGCCTGTGACATCCGCATCGCCCGCAAGGATTCGGGCAAGTGCGGTCTTCCTGAGATTAACCTCGGAGTCCTCGCAGGAACTGGCGGCACTGCTAGGCTGACTCGACTAATCGGCAAGGCGAAGGCGTTGGAGTACATGGTCAGCGGCGAGCTCATGGCATTTGAGAAGGCGGAGGAACTCAACCTCATCAACCATGTTTGGGATGGCTCGATTGACCAGTTCAGACAGGATGTCCTAGATTGGGCTGGCCAGTACACTCTACCCTACAAGGCGACAATGGCTGTTGGAAACATCAAGCGCAGTTGCCAGTCGGGCCCAGAGATGCCATTCGAATACCACCTCGCATTGGAGCGGGAACTTCAAGCGGCGCTGTTCAACAGTGCTGATGCGAAGGAAGGAATTGCGGCTTACAACGAGCGACGAACACCACGATTCGAAGGCAAGTGATTGAACAACCAAGGAGGCTGAATAGATGACCCCAACAGAGGTAGTTGAGCAGTACGAGCCTAACTTTGAGGCGTGGATTGACCAGTTCCAAGAGTGGCAGACCCGCATCGGTTTTGACACCGCGTGGTTGGGTGACTATCGGTTCGACATCAAGTTTGATTGGGATACCGCCGGCGACACAATCGAGTTCGGCGATTTTGAAGGGATGCCAAAGTGGAATCGCAGAATGCAAGTGCCCCAACAGAGTATTCGAGATGCAATCATCAGTATGGTCAGCGTTCAAGGTGACACCGAATTCGCTTCGGTTGAGCAGCAGTGGCACCTACTCGATTCCGCGCCAACAGAATACGATCGCAAGTCGGCGCTACGAATCATGTGCGAAGAACAGCGCCACGGTTGGCAGATGGCCTATGTCCTGTGCAACTATTTCGGTGAGCACGGTATCCGGGAGGCGCAGAAACTTCTCGAGAGAAACTCGGGCGGAAACCCCCACCGTGAGGATGACGAAGGCCAGCGACTACTCGGTTCATTTAACGAGCCAATCGACCACTGGCTAGACTTTTTCATGTTCACCCACTTCATCGACAGAGATGGAAAATTTCAACTCAAAATGCTGAGCACCTCTTCATTCAAACCTCTCGCTGCGAGCATGGGTCCGATGCTGAAGGAGGAGTCATTTCACCTCGGCACCGGCGCCAACGGATTGCGCCGAATTGTCAAGCAGGGAGTCATCCCATGCGAACTCATCCAGAAATATGTCAACAAGTGGGTAAGCACAGGCCTCGACCTGTTCGGCGTCGACGAATCAACCTCGGCAC
>CAUZUN010000076.1:0-5125 GCA_963583115.1 Candidatus Thalassarchaeaceae archaeon | reverse complement strand
GGTGCCGTGGGAGGTCTCTGTTTTGGGGGAAATTGGAGTATGGGCCTCACATTGGGAAGTCCATGCCATCCATGCCGTCCATTCCGCCACCAGCAACAGCCTTGCTCGAAATCACATCATCAATTCGGAGAATCATTACTGCGGTTTCTGTGGCACTTTGAATCGCCTGCTCGACAACCCTTAGCGGCTCGAGAACATTTGCTTCTCGCATATCCATCACGCCGCCTTCGTAGACATTTACACCGAAGCTGCTCTTGCCCTCTGCGTGTGCCTTTCTGAGTGCTATGATTGTGTTCACCGGGTCGAGTCCTGCGTTCTCTGCAAGAGTTCGTGGAATGACTTCAAGAGCGCCTGCAAACGCCTCGATTGCCATCTGCTCTCGCCCGCCGATTCCTTCTGCGTAGGTTCTGAGGTCGCGGCTTAGTGATGCCAATACCGAACCGCCGCCTGTCAAGATTGCGCCATCTTCCCAAGCGACTGCGATGACTCCGACTGCGTCGTCAAATGCCCTTCGCAACTCGTCGACCACATGCTCTGTGCCGCCTCGGAGAAGAACTGAGACGCTCTTTGCTTCTGGGCAGCCTGTGAAGAATACCATATCTGATTCGCCAATTTTGCGCTCGTCCACCTTAGCCGCACTGCCGAGGTCGGCTCCGGATAGGTCGTCAATATTGGTCACAATCTTGCCACCGGTCGCCTTGCCGAGTGCTTCCATGTCGCTCTTCTTAGCGCGCCGCACTGCAAACAATCCAGCCTTCGCCATGTAGTGCTGGGCGAGGTCGTCGATTCCCTTCTGGCAGACGACGACATTTGCACCGGCAGCCTGCAGTTTGTCGACTAGCCCCTTGAGGTAGTTTTCCTCCTCTTCGAGGAATTGTGCTAGCATGGTTGGGTCAGTAATCTGGATTTTTGCGTCGACTTCAGTCTTCTTGACTTCTATTGCGCTGTTGACGAGTGCAATCTTGGCATCGTTGATTGAGCGTGGCATGCCGCTGTGGACACGCTCCTTGTCGAGGATGATTCCGTCGACGAGGGTGCTGTCCTTGATTGAGCCGCCCTGCTTCTTCTCGACCTTGATGTCATCGAGGTCGACTGTCCGCGTACCATCTTCCTCATGGCCGACAGACATGACTGCGTTGACGCAGATGTCAGCGAGGAACGCCTTCACAGCGCCTGCACTCTTGCCGGTTAATGCAGTCTTTGCAACCTCTGCAAGAGTATCTTCGTCATCGACTTTGATGCTGTGATTCTTCAACAGGTCAACCGCTCGGTCCGAAGCGAGTCGGAACCCTTCGCAGATGACTGTTGGGTGAACATTCTGGTCGATGAGGTCCTCGCTGCGCTTCAGCAACTCGCCTGCAATCACGACTGCACTGGTGGTGCCGTCGTGGCAGTGTTGCTCCTGAGTCTTGGCAACTTCAATAATCATCTTCGCAGCGGGGTGCTCGATGTCCATCTCCTTGAGAATCGTGGCGCCATCGTTTGTGATGACGACATCGCCCATCGAATCGACGAGCATCTTGTCCATTCCCTTTGGACCAAGAGTAGTGCGAACCGCATCTGCGACTGCCTTCGCAGCGGCGATGTTGTTGCTTTGAGCGCTTTTCCCCCGGGTCCGGTCAGTGCCTTCTTTCAAAATGAAAATTGGTGCTTGTCCTCCATACATCGTGTTCCACTTACCCCTTACGCTCCTTCGGAGCGAAGCCGCCGACCCGAAGCCCCCACTTAAGCGCGGCGATTAGGTAGCGGAACTAATTCGTTGAAAATTTTCAATTCACTTTCAAGATGCAACCATCGTTTTCGCACTATACATCCCTTCACATCGCCAACCCCAAGTTTGGAAACATAGAGGCAAATACGCTGAAAAAAATTCTCACATCGAACACGCATCGATGTAGAGTTTACAGCGTCAGTGAGTTCGGAAAAATCGACCGAAGTCTAATTCAAGCCCTTTTGCTCACGATATTCGTGCCCATAATGTGCCCACTGCTCCGCTGTCCAACCATTTGGTAGGCCGTCGGGTGGTAGTTCTGCAGCACCAGCAGACTGGTCTGTCGCAGGAGTCGGAGTAGGTGGTGATGAGGCTGGAACTGGTGTGGGTGTCGTGCTGACCTGTTGCTCAAAGATTGGTGCTGCGCCACCGTAGGCAGAGTTTGCCACGGTGTCACTTGAGGGAAGAGGCGGACTCTCGGGGACGGTCGGTGCCTCCGGAATACTCGGTGCGGCCGGAACACTTCCGTAGGTCGCTTCAAGTTGGCTCTGATAGCCTGTTAAAGTCGAAATCTCCTCTTCTTCAAGGTTGGTCGACCTAACCACCTGAATGAGGACAACAATGAGTCCGATTGAGATTAATGCGCCGAGAAGGAGGATCAAAATTCTGCCAATTCCCATACCTGAGTCTGCTTCAGCTTCAGAACCGCCGCCGAGCAGGCTCGAATCACGCTCCACCTTGATTTGAACGACTGCGCTGGCGACATCGTCATCTCCTGTCGCTAAAACTGTAACATTGAACACCATTTCGTCTTCTGGAAGGTTCAGCAGTTGAGTTTCGCTGAGTGTGAATTTGATTGAGGCAGTACGCTTGAGGTCAGGGTCGAGAACAAACGAGGAATCGGAAGATTTGACGCGCACGCTAGCGTATTTCCGAGCCTCCTCAGATTCCACACTGAGGCGGATCAACTGACTGTTTGTAGGATGTCGGTTGTGGACTGAAACATTTGCATAAATCCATCCATCACCATCGATGACAACCATCTCACCTGGAGTCAGTTCAAGCCACCCTTGAGAGCCAACTATGAATAAGGCCTCTCCGGCATCACCGGCGGAACCTTCGGATTGGATGGAGGTGGCGGTAACGACCAACTTGAGGATTCCAAAAGTTCCCTCGTCAAAGAAATACTCGACTGTGACATTGACTGACGCACCCTTATCGACTGAAGGTGGAGAATCTGGGTTGTACTGCTCATTAGAAAGGATGACTGCATTCATACCAGCAGGAATTCCCAAACTGATGTCGAATTCATCGAAGCCATTTCCGTTGTTAGTAACTTCAAACGATGCTGTCTTTGAATCTGCACCACCAACAAAAGTTTGGCCGCTCATGTCAAGGTCGCTGACATCGATGAGGTATGTGTTCTCGATGACCAACTCTACTTGTGTAGTAACGAAATAGGTCGGGTCTGTTTGAGATGTCGCTTTCAATACCACATAGTATGTGTCCGCGCGTACACCGTACGGCATAGGCAACACGACGAGAACTGTACTAGAATCTCCGAACGCCCCAATTTCTTCCGTCATCGGTTGGCTCATACGAGCATCGAGCCGCCAATCGGAAGTCAATTCCAAATCGTAACGGTCGGCAGCGTTGCCATTGTTCGTGAAGTCGATTTCAATCGTTCTAGTACGCTTGTCAGCAAGTGCAGTGATGACACTCTCTGAAGGCGTCAATACTAGACTGTGCGCTTGTGGTGTATCTAAAGTGAGTTTCTTTGACATTTGTGCGTTTGCAGGAGATTGCCCTTGCGCAACTATGGTGACCTCAGTTAGTCCAGGACCAACCTCATCGGGTGCGGTAAACTCCGCCCAGAAGTCCATCTCCTCATCCTTCTGCAATTGCATGTAGGTGATTTGAGAACCATTCACATCGGCATCGAGGAAGCGGATGTTCTGGGAACTCCATTCTGTTCTGTTGAAGAATGCGTTGAGATTCCAATATGCCATCTGATTACCCGAGTTGGAAAGTGTCATCTTGACCAATCCGCTCTCAGTCGGAAATAGAGATGCGGCGATGTTTTGACCGACATATCTGATGTCCACACTGTATGATGCAGCGACTGAAAGTGGGATGTTCAAATCCGCCTTTACACCACCCACAGTTGCGTCAGTGAAATTCACGGTCCAGTTGAGGTCCTCGACATTTGAGCCGTGGGGAATTGTTAGGTTAACCCAAAATTCAGTAGTTTGCCCGGCTGGTAGTGGATTCAATGGAACACTGTAATCGTGGTCACCAATGTTGTCAGAATCAATTCTTATTGGTGAGTGGTAATTCATCCAAGTATCATTGTCAATGTTAGCGGTGATTCGAATCGACTTTTCCCTGTAACCATTGTTAGTCAAGAAACAATGTAGGGAGGGGGGTAATGGGTCTGCCGGAACGACGACATATCCTGTCTCCGGATTGTCGCAGTCGACGGTGATTGTGTAATCTGGCACCTTCTCGACACCAAACACCAGCCACTGGTCCAAGTGGAATCCAGCAGTTGCACCACTGTTGTCACTCATGAAATGAAAACCGAGGCTAAACTCAGAAGTTGCATAATTTCCTCCAGTCATGTTCCAGATAACTCGAGTCCAATCATTCGTAGTCCCACTGATTCCTGCCGTTGAAAGGTTGACCCCTCCATATGATGCGCCAGACCTCGTCGCGCCTAGCACAACTTCGTCGTTCATGCCTAATCCACCGTAAGCCATGGTAGTCAACTGCATAGATACGAAGTCGTAACCACGCATCGATACTCGACAGAAAACAGTAGCGTAAAGATTCGTTATGTCATTATCCTGTATGCCATAACCAAGACCATGTCCGGGGTCGTCGTTGCAAGATGAAGCAACTGGAATGAACCAGCCCCAAACGAGCCAGTCGTTCGCCATACTCTCATACTGTTGACCTGGAACTGAGTGTCGCCAGTGTGCGGAGCCATCCGATGCCGAAGAATTGTCGATTCTCCAAGGTCCCGCTCCATCCGCTGTATTTCCACCCGCTTCGTAACCAATCGCAGCAAAGGTAGGATTGTTGTAGCCGATTGATTGAGTGCAGGTACTGCATGCACCCCTGTCCATTGGATTGTACGAGATTGCGATAGGAAGATTTTGATCAAAAACATCGTTTTCTGGCTTCTCCTCATTCAAACCTGCATCGACGACTCCTCGCACTATGTAGCCTCCAGAGAGGTTACCGCCATCATCTAAGATGGAGTGCGCCGCAGCGGGTGTCCATTCAGTTGTGAAGATGTAGGATTGTCCGCCAATTAGTGTGAGATTGACCAACCACTCTTCCATCATGACGCCAACAGGGTGCCAAATCTGGATGTAGCCGACAGCATCTGAGTCACTCAATGACTCGCCG
>CAUZUN010000075.1:0-5144 GCA_963583115.1 Candidatus Thalassarchaeaceae archaeon | reverse complement strand
GTGAATCCTCGCCGTTCAGCGAAGGGTGTCCGAAGAGAGTGTGGCAACGGCGCAGTGTAGCCCTTCTGCCCTCAAGCGGTCGCTGATTTCAACTATATTCGCATCACTCAATGGGGTGTTTAGTGGGGGCAGAATAACGACGCTCTCACCGAGCATACAGAGGTGACTAGATACTTGATGTCCTGAGGAACTGCGTTCCGCTGCCTCAAGTAATTCGGAGCGGTTCGCATCAGTAGAGAGCCCAGAAGAATCTGCGAACTGCGTTGCAGCAACCAACAATTCTTCCCAGCGATTCAAATCC
Source organism: Candidatus Thalassarchaeaceae archaeon (assembly GCA_963583115.1). GTDB lineage: Archaea > Thermoplasmatota > Poseidoniia > Poseidoniales > Thalassarchaeaceae > MGIIb-Q1. The sequence goes on along the minus strand of CAUZUN010000075.1, from coordinate 4,843 downwards.
CAATCACCATCCATCAAAGTTGGCAGCAAATTTTGTGCACTCTCGGTAATCATACGCTTCCAGTCCGGGTCGTCGATGTAGGAGGATGTGTGCTGCGAGGCTTCTGTGCGCCATCCGAGAATCATCCGAATTTCGTCGTGCCAACCTTCGACCACACCTGCTCCCCCAAGGCTACTCCCTGCCCCGAATGTAGGGCATCCAGGCTCTCTCCTCAAGTCGACTCCTCCAGCCCAAAGGGCAGACACATCGCCCAATCCTCCAGAAAGTCGACGCTCGACTAGATGGGCGATGTGGAACGAGCGAATTTTCGATTCGGCTTCATCCAATTTTAACGCCCGTTGGGCGGCCATCGCAGCGGATAATGCGCCTGCCGCCGACAATCCGAATCCTTGCTGAATAGGAAGGCGGCATATTTGTTCGAAGGACCAGTCGTAATCTGCTGCCTGTGGAATCAGGTTGGTCATCTCTTCAATGACTGTCGAATGAAGTCTGCCGTCAGCAAAATCGCCAGAAGCGATGACTGCTCCTCCTCCGAGTGTCGCACTAGCAATCACTTCGCACGCCGGCAGTTCCGGGTCGATACACAATCCGACGCCACGGCTACCTTGGTTCAAAGGGTCCAAAGATTCGGCTTGGACGGTGAACAGCAGGGTGATGTGACCTGACGCGGCGGCGCGTCCGAACAGTTTCGGTTGGTCGCTAAAACCATCTCCGCCACTCAACATCAATCATCCCCACAGACTGTGATGCTGATGAGCAATTCGCCTGCACCAACTCAATAGGTGTTCAAATCGAACACGCTGTCATTTCGCACTCAAAGTGCTTCTTCGAGGTCGGTTGAAATCGCTGAGAAGCGGACAGCCAACTCTCCACAAGCCCGCTCGAGGCAGGTGCGAGCACTCATCGAACCATCTGTTTGGAACTTCATGATGTACTCACCGGGCACTTCCTCAAGAGTGATTGCATCCTTGAAAGCTGATTGCAACTCAGTAGCATCACCAGCGTGCTGAAGGTCATCTCGGAGCAGGTCAACCTTGTCGATGTCGGTCAACTTGCCATCCTTTCCGAAGTCTTTGGCTGTGATATTCAAATCAAGGTCAAAGAGCAACTTTGAGCGAGTTTTCACATTCATTACACCGATTTGGCGGGCACGGAAGGTAACACCAGCAACTGGGGAGTACTTTGAGTGGTCTCGGCCGCGTCCCATGATTGCGTAGAAGTAGGCGTGCAGAACTTGTCCCTCGAACAACTTGGTTAGGGGGATGTTTCCGAAAGTCTCAGGAATATCCAACTTGCGGTCTCCAATGACATTCATGTTCGCTGCGGTCACCACACGGCCTTCGGGAGTTCCTCTCTCGCTTACTGTGTAGATGATTTGGCAGGCTGGGCAACCCCTCTGCTCCTCAACTAGGCTGGAACATTCCGGGCACTCGTTTTGGAAGTGAAATTCGTCGTGGAATGTCGGGATTGGAATCATTGCAAAGCGGTGTGCTACCTGCTCGTCGGCGATTCCCGCATTAGATTCATACAACTCATCAGTTGATTCGTCCTTGAACAGGCCCAACTCGATTCTCATCTGGTCGATTGCAAACTTTGGAACATCCGAAATCATGGTTCTGCGCAAAGCGTTCAGGAACGCCCGGTCTGTGCCTATAAAGTGCAGACGCAACGCGTTATCCTCTTCATCAAGTACCTTAATTTTCAACTTCGCCATGTCAATCACACTCTCCGTCCTCTGCGACCACCCTTGCGCTTCGTTCCGTCGTGCGGGCGAGGCGTGCAGTCTTCGATTCTCAAAACTTGGATACCTGAACGGGTCAGGCTTCTGACCGCCTGTTGGGCGGCTGGGCCGGTGTTCTGGCTCTTGTTGCCGCCCGCACCCCGGTAGCGAACTACCGCTTGGCTGAAGCCACGCTCTTGAATCGCCTCAGCGATTCGCTCAGCAGCGCGTGTAGCAGCGAATTGACTTCCTTTGTCACTTCCCTTCTTGACGACTTGACCGCCTGTGCACTTGGCGATTGTCTCCGCACCGGTAAGGTCGGTAGCACTCATCAAGACATTGTTGTAAGAGCTGTAAATGTGGATTACACACTTTCTGGACATCACGCTTCACCTCCGCCATCTTTGCTACCAGGCGCAGCAGCGACTGCTGCTGCGATTTCAGCGACTTCTTCGACGGTTGGCGCATCAGAATCTGATTCCAATGCAACTTCACTGTCTGAAGTCTCATACTCGGCACCGGCTCGAATCTGGTCGATCTCTTGGCGCATTGCATGCTCTGGGCTAGCGATGATTGAGTTAGGGTTGTATTGCAGCCCATCCTCTTCTTCGCGTGTCAAGATGTAACCTGGAACGGTCATTACTTGGTCACCGATTACGACATGGCCGTGAATCAGTAGTTGCCTCGCTTGGTTAGGACTTGATGCAAGTCCCTTGTAGTAGACTTGAGATTGTAGTCGGCGAGCCAACACATGCTCGACTGTAAGGCGCAACACATCGTCGATTGTTGCACCCTCTGGAAGTAGTCCACGGCGCTGAAGAGAGGTGATCAAGTCGTCCTTCTCTCTGGAGTAGTGACCTGCTGAGGAATCTACTCGACCAATCAACTTCATTGCGTTGTTTCTCCAGCGACGCAACTTGCTGCGCGCCTTCCAGATTTCTCGGTGATTGCGAAGACCGTAGTTGGTGATGAGCGCTCGCTCCTCTTCAATTCGGTCGGATTGCCAAGGGTGTTTGGGCCCTTGCCATGCTCGGCGGCTAAACTTTGGATGTCCCATACTTCACCACCTCACTTTTTCTTCTCTACTCCAAGAGTCAGGCCACTTCGGCCATTGGAGCGGGTTCTCTGACCACGGACTCGGAGCCCGAGAGCGTGTCGTACACCTCGGTAACTCTTGTGAGCACGAAGTCGGTCGATGTCATCCTTGTGAACCATCGAGACATCCACTGAAAAGAGGTGCACTTCATCACCAGAAGTCAAATCACGCTGCCGATTGAGCATCCATAGTGGAACCTGAGATGGGTAAGAGTCGATCGCTTCGTTGAGCGCTTCCATCTCTTCATCGGACATGTGTCCGCCCAATTTCTTTCCGTCAACATTCGCAACATCGCAAAGTGCGAGTGCTGTCCGTTGACCGACTCCCTTTACTGAAGTCAATCCCATTCCAATCGGCTTCAAGCCGTCTACATCTGCCTGTGCAAGACGAAGGATATAGCGGAAATCGTCGCCTAAATCTGCTTCTGGTGTTCGTGCCATTATTTCGGTCCTCCCGAGTTCACCGGTTGCCCAGTGGCTACATTGTAGCGGCCTTCCGACCTGCCTCCCCTATTTGAACCTCCTCATACGACCCCAAAGGGGTCATAGTCCGCAGGCGCAGCGCACGATGTGTTTCGCTTCGGACGAGAAATACAATTTCACGGCTCTACGGTCATCTACCTACCGGCCGTTTTCAAGGCTCGGTACAGACGAACCACCCTTCACCGTCTAGAGTTTCAGCATTAATTAGGAAGCCCTGTTTCCCTCTTGGGTGGATTTTCAGCCCTTTGTCGAGCGCCTGTTGAAGAATCGGTTGGAGGCCGGGCGCGATGGTGCAGCGAAGGGTTAGCCGAGCTAGATATGCGGAGCGAGCGGAGACCAGAATTGATTCGATGCCAGCCTCGTTAGGAGGTAACTTAGTCTGAGCCTGAATTTCCCCAGTGGTCGATACAAACGCCGCAACGCTAGGGTCGTCCATTCGAAGAGCAGTATCGGTCAGTAGCAGAGGGCGGCGGCCATCAATTCTGAGCCAGCGACTTTCGGAGCGGTGGGAAATTGCCTTTCTCAGCCACTGGTTCTGCAATCCCGAAGAGAGTAGAGCGGAGTCGACAATCGTCAACCACTGTCCCGATTTAGGGCTCGTAGTATGGTCTGCCTTCTCTGTCGTGGGCTCGCCGGCAAAGCGAACTACACTACCGTCGGGTAACAGCCTGAGCATCCTAGCAGGCGAGCGCGGGTCTGCTGCACCACCGAACCAGACAGTAAGCCGGTCTATTCGCCCCCTACCGATTGACAGCCACTCCCAAGTGATTGGAGAGTCGCGCCAACGAGCGCCGAGTATCTCACCAACCTCCTCCCGCTGGGCGTTTGAGAGGCGTGGAGAGAGGTCGATGACCATAGCAGGGCCGGCCGGCCCTTCGGCGAGATGGTCTGCCCATGAGCCGACCAACTCATCGAGTGGAGGCTGCATCTCATCGAGTGAGTGTCGTTGTGCATCTTGGGGTCGCGCCGGGTCGACATGGAGAACTGCAACAGGACGGTCAGGAAGTCCGGCCGCTGCGAGTGCCGCAGCAGCATCGGTGCCATCTCCGAAGACAACTTGTGTCTTGGCACCCCAGTCGCCGCCATGAGCATCCCAAACTCGCTTTCCATTGGCGGCGGCGAGAAGTGCTGAATCCGAATCCAATTCGATTCCAAGACCGGGTCTCTCAAGACGGGCGCAGTACGCATACAACTGCATCCCTGAGCCGCAGGCCGGGTCGAGTACGATACCATCCGCAAGGCGGCATTGCGCCAACTGTTCAGCGCGCGTCAAGCAGACCGCCCAAGGCGTTGAAAGTCGCTTCATTTCGGCGGTCTGATGCAACCGAGGAGGGGTTGCAGTGGTCAATTCACTAGCCCCCGCCACCGAGTCATCGGGTAGTGGTGCGACCACTTCGGCGATGTCGAAATGGTCGGCGGAAAGTTGCAACGCGGTCGGTGGCGGCATGGGAAGTCCGAACATAGGAGAGAGGGGGGTGGTTTTCCCCTTTTGGCTTAGAAGATACGGTTGATTAGGCGTAATTCGAAGAGCAACCACTGGTTATT
>CAUZUN010000074.1:0-5147 GCA_963583115.1 Candidatus Thalassarchaeaceae archaeon | reverse complement strand
AAACATGAACCCTCCCAATTGGAAAGGGTCTCTCGCAGAGGTGCTATACCGCAGAATTGCGCAGAATAAAGGCGATCGAATGAATTGAATTAGGATATGATCGACCACTTTCGCCTCCAGTCCTTGCCGAAGAGCATTGGAGTCGTATTGCTCGATCTCAGCGACGAAACGCATCGTGCGCTACGCCCGCGCACGATGTTTAGTCGAGCGTGAACAGTTCAAGTCGATTTTCGCAAGAAAATCTTCCTCATGAGCGACAGAATTGCCAGCGGAATTAATCGGGTTTCTACCTCCGCAACGGCGGCCGGTGTGCAGGGTGTAAGGCTAAAGCGAGGCCGAGCGTGTCCGAAGCCATGGCTGGGGGAACTGGTGCGACCAAGACCAAGACCGACCCTGCGCTAGTCAAGCAACTCATGGGGGAAATGAGTGAGGAAGAGGATAAGGCGCTCAAAGGGTGGTATTGGTACGATTGGGCCAATCAGGCGTGGGCTCTCACGGTTCTCACAGTAATTGTACCGCAGTACATGTCGAGCCTATACAATAGCGCGAACGGTGGGGGAGGCGACTCATTCTACGGCTATGTGAACAGTTTTTCGATGCTGATTGTGGCGGTCGCGGCGCCGCTCCTCGGGATAATCGCTGACAGAATTCCAATCAAAAAGAAGTTACTCAAGTGGTTCACAATATTTGGGATAGGGGCAACCATCTTGATGGCCTTCACCTCATTCACCTCACCTTACGACTACCACTTTTTGGCAACGGTCTTCGTCATAGGAAATGTTGGATTCGCTGCTGGAAACACATTTTACTACGCTTTCATGCCCTATCTGGCCGACCGCAGATGCATGGACCATGTCTCGAGTTGGGGTTACGCCTACGGGTTCATGGGAGGCTCACTCCTCCTGCTCGTGCACCTAGGGGTGTTGCTTGGGTTCAAGGGTGCGTCGTGGGGGCTTCCGTTCGTCTTCGTCTCCTCTGCACTCTGGTGGATGGGATTCTCTCTGAGGATCTTCAAGGATACACCCGAGCCAGACATTCCCAATCCACAGGACATCGGCTCGATCGGTGAGGCGGTCAAGATTGCCACCACTGAGATAGTCAACACGCTGCGCGAGATTCGCAAGTTCAAGGTGCTCGCGCTGTTTCTGGTCGGATACCTACTCTTCTTCGACGGTGTGAACACCATCAACGGAATGGCGTCGGCCTTTGGTGAGACCGTTCTTCGACTCAATCCGGTGATGAACATCGCCCTTCTACTGACGGTGAACATCGTGGCGGTCCCGATGTCAATCGTTTTCGGTAAGTTCGCTGACCGGTGGGGAACCAAGGAGGCGTTGATGACGGCGCTGATGATTTATTGTGTGGTGGCGGTTACCGCAGTCAGTTTCGCTCCTCTTGCCCTCGAAGATGAACATAAGCGATACGATTTCCAATACGATTGGGAGGAAGAAGAGCAAGTCTACGCACTAACCGCTCTCTATGGTCGCGGAGTCTGTTGTGAATCGGGTGACTGGGTCTCACTTGCAGGCGAAGGTGATGTCGCATTCCGAGCCGCCTTCTGGGATTATCTCACCACAAAATCGACCACTGACACATCGAGAGGAGAAGATGTCAGTAAGATGAGTATCAACGCCACAGAGGCGCGTACGCTAATCATAGCAATGAATGGAGAGAGCGACCATCGATTCTCATTCTCAATCGAAGGCGGTCCCGACGACATCTCAGGACAACGAAGTGTAGGCGACCACCATCCGACTGTCATCGAAGGGGGTTATGCGGATTGGTGGCCCAACACTGTTCGTGACAAGATTTGGGCTCCACTCGGAATTTCAGTGAATCTCCAGTGGATTATCCTCGGGCTGGTAGTCGGCTGTGTCATGGGGGCGGCGGGAGCACAATCCAGAAGCATGTTTTCGAAGTTGATACCCGAATCTAGGACGACCGAATTTTTCGGTTTCTTCGGATTTATCGGCAAGGCAGCAGCGGTGATTGGACCACTTCTCTACGCGATTGCGAGTGATAATTTCGACAGCAGGATTGCTATTCTCACCGTGACTGTCGTCATCATTGTTGGTACAATAATCACCGGCAAAGTCGACCTTGAGGAGGGTATTAGGGCTGCAGACGCGGAGGATGCGGCCTATCTAGCGGCGGCTCACGCTGCTGAAGTGGCGGCAACGGCTAAGGCGACGACTGAAGGAAATGGCGACGAAAGTTGAGGCGGCATAGTTAGCGAGTGAACGGGGCTGAATCAGGGGAATGAACGGATGCGGAATTTCGCTATCGTCCAAAATCTGCTATCGACTTTAGTCATCACTCTCTGCATAGCGATTTGGGGTCTTGCGGCTGTTCCAGGTGCTGCACTAGTGATGCATGTCTTCGAGTTGACCGCGGGTGAAGATTTGTGGATTCGGGCACTTTGGCTCGGCCTTAGCGGGGGAGGGGCGTACTTCCTTTGGGGGATTTCCTGTCTCGTCATCGTCAGCACCTTCGGCATCATTCTCAGACCAAACCTTCCCGAGGCTAGGGTTCCACTCAAGTCTGCTCTCACCGTACGCTGGGCCTTCCTCTCACTGCTCCACAGAATGGCTACTCCCTTTCTGAACCAAGCCGTTCCCTCCTGGGTTGCGAACACATACTTTCGGGCGATGGGTTGCACGATTGGAAGCGGTGCTCAGATTACCTCATCGCGAATCAACGACTGTTTCATGGTCACTTTGGGAGATGATGTTGTCATCGGTGGCGACGCGACCATCAATGGGCATGTTGTTGAGAAAGGCGAGTTAGTGTTGGCTCAAGTGAAGATTGGCACAGGTGCCATCATCGGTGCCCGCTGCACCATCATGCCCGGTTGCATCATTGGTGACGGTGCGGTTATCGCGGGTCATGCAATTCTCAGCAAATGGACCGAGGTTCCGCCGGGAGAAATTTGGGGTGGGGTTCCGGCCAAATGCATCCGGCTCGCGGATGGCTCAAAGCCGGAATAATCTCGAATAGTTGAGAATTCTAGAATTCTAGGGTAAAACTGCGGTAGCGAGAATCACTCTTCTTCGGCTACTTCGACGCCGGCTTCGACTTCTGCCGCTGCCTCATCTGCTGCTGCCTTTTCGGCTGCTTCCTCTGAGCGGGATTCCATCGCTTCCTCCAACTTCTCGTTGATGGCGCGCTGCATATGCTGGCTCTTGCGCTCTGATTCGACAGCCGCTTCAATCATCTCGTAGCGGCGCTTGATTGCCTTGTTGAGGTCTTCGAAGACTTTCATGTGGTCGACATACCAGTCGTCACGAGCCTTGAGTTCTGCAACTGCGAGGCGTAGGTCATTGTCGAGTTCTTCGGCAATTTCGAAAACTCTGGTGAGGCGGTCCTTCTCACGGGTGAACTTCTCCTCCATCTTCTCAAGTTCGGGCTCAAGGTGGTCGACCTGCTTGCTGCGCTTGGCGCTGGTGAGTTCGAGGTCTCGGAGTCGGTGGTCCTTCTCGCCGAGGAGTTGCTCGATTCCCTCTCGCTCAATCTCCTTGTCGATGACCTCGCCCTCGAGAACATCGATTTCTGCCTTGAGTTGGACAATCTCTTTCTCGGCCTGCTCAAAGGCGCTGAATACCTTGGTGACTCGCTCGGTCTGAGCAGAGAGTTCTTCCGTCAATTGGCGGATGCGAACTTCGTCTGTGATTGTTCCTTCATCGTCACCGGACATTTAGACCACTACGGTGCGCCACTCGCTCGCCATTGATATAGACGCCGCCCCGAAGGGGCGCCTTCAAACGCTGGTTTTGATTCAAATTTGGTATGCGATTGGGTAATTTTCATCGCTACGCATCGGCCTTTGTTAGGCGAATTTCGGAGATTTCGCTCACTGTTCGGTGAGGGCTGCGAGCGCTGCTGAAACGCATTGGGTGACCGACTTTACCGTTGGAACATGCAACTTCTCATCCGGGCCATGCATGTTGTTGCCCGGTCCACCACAACCGGTGACCAGAAAGTTGGCATTCGGATATGATTCCTGCATCATTGCGAGGAAGGGGATTGTTCCACCTTCGTAGAATGGCATCGCGAGGTTGCCGAATGTTCGCTTGGATGCTTCGTTTAGTGCTGCTGAAAGACCGCTTGACATCGCCGGAGCGGAGAAGCCGTTGGCGGGCGTATCGACTTGAAATTCGACATGAGCACCGCTGGGGGGATTCTCCTCCAACAGCGACTTCAATTTCTGGGAAGCAGTAGTGGATTCAACACCGGGTGGAATCCTGACACTCAGTTTGAGGTCGGTGTTCGTTCGGAGCACATTTCCTGCATCCGACACCGCCGGTAATCCGTCAGCGCCTGTTACTGAGAGCGTCGGCATCCAATTTTGGGCGAGAAGAGCATCCGTCATATCCTCATGCTGCGCTTTGACCCCAGCCAATAGCGGAAAATCGGTCACGATGGCATCCCCCAACACAGCGACGATTTCACCCGCGTCAGCCCGCAACTGGTCAGAAATTTCGATATGCAGCCACTCTGGCAACAACTGGCCAGTCTCGGCATCTTCGAGCCGAGAGAGTAGCAGACGAGCGATGCGGAAAGAGGAGGGTATGATTCCGCTCCCCATTCCGGAGTGGACGCCCTCGGAGGTGACAGAAACCTTGAGTGTCCCGCCCACCAAACCTCGGAGGCTTTCGGTAATCCAGAACCTCTCGTAATCACCCATTCCGGAGTCCAGAACGATGACTAGGTCGGGGTTTCCAAGCTCGTCTTTCAATTCTTCAAGGTAGAAAGGCAGGTCGGGAGAACCACTTTCCTCGCAAGTTTCAATGAGAAATCGGCAGGTCGGGTGCGCAATCCCTTGCTGCTTCAACGCCATCACAGAAAGCATCGCCGCATAGCCCCCATATCCGTCGTCGATAGCCCCTCTTCCGTAGAGCCAATCCCCCTCTCGCACGGGCTTCCAAGGACCCTTGCCCTCTGACCAACCAGTGAATTCCGGCTGTTTGTCGAGATGTGAATAGAAGATGACTTCGCCCGGACCGGTGCCCGGAACTTCACAGAGAAGTAGTGGAGTTCGGCCAGCCAATCGGTGGACATTTGCCTTCAATCCCTCCATTTCGATGGTGCTCAGCCAACCGGTGAAGAGGTCGATTGTTGCATCAAGATGGCCGTTTGCCGCCCAATCT
>CAUZUN010000073.1:0-5216 GCA_963583115.1 Candidatus Thalassarchaeaceae archaeon | reverse complement strand
GAGTGAGGCGGGAAACCGAGCAGAAAAACACATTGAATGGGCATCTCAACTCGATGGGATCTGGGGCTTCGCCCTTTGGGATTCTCGCCACCGTGAATTGGTTCTCTGCCGCGATCCGCTCGGCGTCAAACCGCTGCTGAGGACTATCACTCCAGATGGCACCTTGCTTGTGGCAAGCGAAGCAAAAGCGTTCCGGGCACACGAAGATTACACTCCGAAAATGGACGATAATGCAATGCTCGCGCGGCTCGCATTTGAGTATCCTCTCGATGAAACAACCCTATTCGAGGGAGTTATTCAGGTGGCACCGGGAACCATTGAAACTTGGGGGTTAGATGACCGAGGGAAGGCTACTTTGACCGGCGTGGCGACCTTTTCCAGAGATGTGGTGGCGCCGAGTTCGGATTGGAATCCAGACCTGCAAGCGCAGGGACTTTTGGACTCTCTTTGCGAGAGCATCGAAGACCGATTGATGTCGGATGTGCCTCTAGGAATCATTCTCAGCGGTGGGCTCGATTCCAGCATGGTAGCAGGTTTGGCCCACCGCGCAGCAAAACAGGCAGGAAAGCCTGTACCCGAGTGTTGGACAGTCGCTGAAAGCGAAGATAATCCCGATTTTGTGGCTGCTGAAGAGGTCGCTTCGACACTTGACCTAGGTCATCACACCTCAACTCTTGAGGAGGATTCATTCTGGAAAACGCTCCCCTCTTTGGGTTGGCATGGGGAAGACCTAGACCTCTCAGTTCTTTTTTTCCAACCATTGTTTGAGCAGATGGCGCAGGATGTCAGGGTCGGCCTTTGCGGACAGGGAGCGGATGAATTGCATGGCGGATATCCAAGATACCGCGACCTCGCCGGCCATAGAGAATTGATTTCTAGCCGTTTGGAAGCGAGCCGTCATCCGTTTGCAACAGCGCTTGTGAACGACATCAGTGGGGCTGCCCCACGCGGAGCGGGTCAGCCATGGCGAGCCAATTCACATGACCCGCACAAGAGATTCGCCGACCTCACCTCCACACTCCAGTTCGAACTCGACCACGGTCAGTTGACTAATTTCCAACTGAGGTTGGTGGACCGTCACAGTATGGCGCATGGATTGGAGGTGAGAGTACCATTCCTGGGAACTGCTCATCGGCGAGCATCCCACACTCTACCACTCGATTGGCGGATTAGAGGAAGCCGAGAGAAACTCGCGTTGCGAGCAGCAGCAGCACTCACAGACCTTCCAAAATCAATCGTGGAAAGGCCAAAACTGCCAGCAGGAACCGCCACTTCTCCAACCCTGCTGGCGAACCTACTCGATGATCTGCGTCCACACGCTGCGGATTGGGCCGCTCACCGACCAACACTTGAGAGAATCCTCAAAACACAGCCGGATATGGCTATCGGCCTACGATTGTTTGAATCGTTACACATTGTCGACGGTGGTATTGGGAGAGAAGGCAAGGACCTTTGGACTCTATTGGAAGATGTGGAATAGGTGAGTGAATGAGTGAATATTCAGGCCCCTCGCTACTTGCCGAACTGACGCCGCGCCTTGAGTCGAAGCGAGAGGAATTGAGCCGTTGGTTTGCAGAGGAGCGGGCACGGCTTCCGATGCCATTCTACGCCTCTGTCGACATCCGCGACGCGGATTGGAAAGTAGCGGCAGTTGATGCGAACGCCTACCCTGCCGGATTCAACAATGTTTCTGAAAATCAACGAGTTCACCTCTCTGAACACCTGCTATCATGGATATTATCCGAGCATCCGAATGTAGAGTGGTTGCACATCTGGCCGGAATCCCACACCCGAAACAAAGGGTATGTCGAGAATCTGCTTGTGCTAAGAAAAATGCTCTCCAGTAGTGGTTTCAAAGTCACGGTAGGCTCCCCCAAACTCAACGGTCTTCCCGAGGTAGAGGGGCTGAATGGAAATTTGCAATTGAGCGAAACCACAGCTGAAGGGCAACTCTTGGTTACCACACCTATCCAAGGTGAGGGGGATGGAGGCGGCGCCGGGGACTCGGGCTTCGGCACTCCAGACCTGTTGATTCTGAATCACGACCTGAGTGATGGGCCACTCCAAGGCATTGGCGACATCCCTATTGCACCATCACAAGAGATGGGCTGGTACCAGCGGCGAAAATCTAGCCATTTTAGACACGCTCAACCATTCATCGACAAGGCAGCGGCAATACTCGAAATCGACCCGTGGTTGCTCGGCACTCACTGGTTCGTAAGCGAGGACAAGTGTCTCGAAAAAGAGGTGTGCACAATCGAATTGGCTGCACAAGTTGACAATTGCCTCATGTTTTTAGGCGAAAAATATGCTGAATATGGCATTGAAGGTGAACCTGTGCTGTTTGTCAAGAATGATTCCGGAACCTATGGGCTTGGAATCATCGAGATTCGCAGTGGAGAAGAATTGCTGAACCTCTCAAAGCGCAAAGTGAATCGCCTCACCTACGGTAAGGGTGGAGCGGATGCCGAAGATTTTCTACTTCAGGAGGGAGTTCCAACCGGCCTCAAGTTAGGTGATGCTGTAATCGAACCATGCTTCTATGGTGCGGGCGGTCACGCCTGCTCAGCCTTCTATAGAGCGAATGATAAGAAAGGCGTCAATGCCAATTTGAATACTCCTTCAACACGCTTCATATCACCTGAATATGTTTTAGAAAACGGTGGTGACGATATCATCTCATCTGCTGACACTTGGCACGCCCTCACAGCCGAAATAGCGATGTTAGCGATGGGCGCTGAACTCGCTGAACTCAGCGAATGAGATTGCGCCCAAAATCAAATTCCCTGCCTTCGTGTAAGAGATGCCAACGCTTCGTTGCAGAGCCATCGAGAGCGGAATAATTCCCAATGATTCCATCTGACCGAACAACACGATGACATGGAACGAGCAGAGTCCAAGGATTGTTCACCATTACACTGCCAACAGCTCGACTCGCACCAGGGCTACCCGCTGCGGCTGCCAAATCACCGTACGACACGACCTCGCCGAACTGAGCCCTTCGAATTAGCGCCTTCTCATTCGTCAGTCGGTGTACTACTAGCAATATCGCCGCTCTCATCATCAGATTCAGCATTGAGCGGCTCCATCCCAACAATCTCGTAATTGGAAGGGAACAATGCGATTGCAATTCCTATAATCGCTGCTGCCAATCCCAAGTAAAATCGCTGTTGGACTACCATCATCTCGAGAGCGAAGACCACGAGTAGGAGGCCACCGATATTGGAGACCCAGACTAGGGTTTTGAAGGTCGAAAGTGAGACTCCGGTGCTCTGCTGTGACCTGTATGGGCCAAACTCTGCGCCGAACCGAACCGGCTCTTCATCCCCTTTCCCGGACTTCCCAATTGTCGAGAATTCTTCCTCTCCAGCCCGACTAGAGGTTTCCCCTTCTGACAAGGTTTTTTGCTGCTCTTTTGTCATCATCTCACCTGTCAATCATCACGATTGCATCCGTTGGGCAGGCCAACACACAAAGTCGGCAGCCAGTGCATTCATCGCGTAGAATCTTTGCTTTCTTGTTGACTTCAATGTCGAGAATCGGGCTTCTCAGCGGCTTGTCGTAGAGTTCGATGGCATCGTCGTCGCAGACGATGAGACACTGGTCACAACCGATGCACTGGTCTTCGTTGACGAATGCTACAACCGTGTCGCCACCTCGAACTTCCTCGGCTGCGAGTGTATGCATTTTGTTGAGGCTCAATCTGATGCGGACCGATTCCGCTTCCCGGCGGCTTCGCAACTCATCGAGTCGGGTCATGAAAACCGCCTCTTCGCTTCTCGGCTATCAAGGCGAGGCTCAGCAAACATCTGCTGACTGAGTCTACTGGAGTCACACTCGAATGAATAATTCTGCTCAAACTCACAAAGATTGAGAGGTTGATTGTAAATCATTTGCCTTCCCCCATTTGCACCTGTCAAACCGATAGGCGATGATGTGAGGGACGGAGAGTGAGACTCCTCACGCCTCGACCTCGTCCACTGCAGGCTGTTGCCAAACTTCGGACACAGTGCTCGGCTCTGCCTTCTTCGACTCAACTTGGCGAGCAAGGAAAGAGACTACATCGAGAATTTCGAAGTCATGCTTAGGGTCGCCCTCAAACTTGAGGCACTCGAAGTGGGTGACGCACTTCGGACAGGAGGTCAACATGATTTCTGCTCCGGTTGCTCGAACTTCTTCGAAGCGCTGAACGCGGACGGTGCGACTATCTTCGTTGCATGACATCATGCTCGATACTCCGCAGCACATCGCATCTTCTTTGGTGTGCTCCATCTCAACTAGGTTGACGCCTTCGACCCCTTCAATCAGGTCTCTCGGCCCATCATAGATGTTCATTTGGCGGCCGAGGCGACAAGGGTCGTGGAAGGTGACAGTCGTTTCGTCGTCAACTTTGAGGTCCATGTCAAAGCCTTTCTCGATGAGAAATTCTGTAGTGTGCATGACCTTGATGTCTTCAAGTTCGTAATCCATCGCAAAGGTACGGAAGCACTCTGCACAACTGCTGACTAGTGTATCGATGCCACTCGCTTCCAACTTCTGCTTATTGTAAGCCTTCAACTTCTCAAAGACCTCCTCCATCCCCTGCCACTTCTGGTCGTGCCCACAGCACTTGAGGAAATCTCGGCCGAGGTAGGTGACATCTTCTCCCATCTCTTCAAACAGAGTGAACGCCGCTGTAGTCGTGTCACCAAGATTCATCGTCCCTTCGTTGACATGGCTGAAGACCATCTCTTGGTCGAGATAGTCTACACAGCCCGGGTAGTATCCTACGTTGGAGTCGATTGGATAGTCATCGATTGCGATGAACAACTCATCTGCCTCCTCTTCAGCTTCTGCTGCCAATACTGCTTGCAGTACCGTGTGCGGGATGTTGGCGGCAGGAGGACCCCCAACCACGAGGTTTCGGCGGATGTCGACATAGGAGTCGTAGTCCACAAGTTGTGGGCAGGCGTTTGTGCAGGCCGTACAGGTCAGACAGGAATACATCGGCACCCCGTCATCTTCATTGTTCCAAGTGTTGTAAATGATATTCAGTTTGTCACCTGCATTGAACATCCGAACCGGGCAAGCGTCGTCACAAAGGTCGCAACCGTAGCACTTGTTCATCTCATACTCGTAGCCACGCGCCATGCCTCGCATCACCACGAAAACGATTGCACCGCATCCAAGCGGTGGAATGAACAGAGAATAGGTCAACTTCGCATCGAGGCTCTTTG
>CAUZUN010000072.1:0-5251 GCA_963583115.1 Candidatus Thalassarchaeaceae archaeon | reverse complement strand
GCGGCTGGCATCTCGATGGTTCCGTGCTTCGGATTGGTCAATATATCGCTGAAACCAAGATTACTCAAAGCGCTGGTCAACTTGTCAAAGACGGATTGCCGTTGAGTTCGGTCGACTCTTCCACCCACGCCTACTCCCAGTACGGCTGCATTTTCTTCTTGGACTGATAGGCCGATGGTCAACCCGCCCGCCTTCCTTGATTTCACATTGAACCAGTTTGTTTTGGCGGCGAGTCCTCGGGTGAGTCGCAGGTGAGGGTCTTGGTCGACGCCGACCGGAACGACGATTGGGCGAAGACCGCCATATTCGTCGAGTTGAGGGTGAAGGATATCACCCGCTTGAACGAGTGGCGCCTGCACATGAGCGAGGTTGGTGTCGCCCGAAAATCCGTAAATCGCTTCCAACTCAGACAAATTGGTACGCTTGCCCAGAGTGAAGGCGAGCCGCTGAACGATTGAACGGCTTGACTGGAAATAAATGCTAGTTCGTTCAACATCTAGGCCCAATGCAGCATAATTTGCAACATATTCCTCCATTGCTGACCTCCGACACTCCTCAAGCGACAAGCCGCGCGTGGCGTGCGCCTCCAAATCGGCGACTGCAATCGTCACATCGGCGCCCTGCTCTTGGAACCATTTCACTTGGTCAATCACCATCTTGTGGCCAAGGTGCATCCTGCCCGATGGCATCAAGCCGGTCAAGACTCCAAACGGGTCACCGCTCCGCTGCGCGTCGAGAATCAAGTCGAGGTCGCGGTGAGCAAAAATGATTCCGCGGCGGTGCAGCATGTGTGGATTCGGCACATTCTCGGGTTCTACTATAGAGAGGCCAAATTGGGTGATTATTCGGGAATAGTCTGTCGACTGACTTGACGACCAAGGGTCGATTGATACCTCGTCTGCCATGCTCTCCCCAACCCGCTCGACCGAGAAGAGGGCATCAATGATTCGCTCCGGCCACGCCCGATGGTTGATGGTTCGGCACCCTCTGCCATTTACCGGGTAGGATTTTTGGCGGCTGAGAAAAGAGCGATCGCTTACGGCTCTGGACTAATTGGGCAGTTCGTCTGTGATGGGCTGAAAAATATCCACCTCACTGTGGTCGAAAGAGACCAAAGTTCCCTCGATTCACTGGCGAAAACGATGGACTCCGATACAGTGGAGTTGGTTTGCGCTGATGCATTCGAACACGCCAGAAGAACCGACCACTCGCTGTACGACCTTGTGTTGAACATGCTTCCCGGACGGATTGGGGGGAAATTTCGGGAATTTCTCATCGATTGCGGCTCTGTTGTCGTCGACATCGCCTTCTCCGATGATATTCCAGAACAGTGGGAAATGCATGCAGTTGACACAGATACCTGCTTCGTTCACGATGTAGGCATAGCGCCGGGCCTCTCGAATATGCTGCTCAGCAAGGCGCGGTCAGAGTTGGGGCCGCTGAAATCGGCGACCATCAAGGTCGGAGGTAATCCGACCAAAACCGACGACGGGTGGTCCTACATGGCTCCATTCTCGCCGACAGATGTCATCGAAGAGTACACGCGGCCGGCTAGAGTAATCCAAAATGGTGAGGCGGTGACGCTCGACGCATTGTCACAACGGCACCTCATCGAAGTCGATGGGCATGGCACAATGGAGGCTTTTCTGACCGATGGGCTGCGAAGTCTGCTCTCTTCCGAAGCGGCTGAGGGAATTGAGACCCTTGAGGAGTACACCGTTCGTTGGCCCGGCCATATAGACAAGTTCCTCGAAATGCGGGATTCCGGAACGGGCGGCCACATCGATGAAGATACGCTGCTCGAAGAATGGAAATTTGACCACAGCCGGGGTGACTTCACTTGGATGGAGGTCGCCGTCGAGGCGAAAAGCGGGGCCGCAGCAAAATGGGTCTACGACTTGGTGCGGGAGAGCGACGATGGTTGGCAGACGATGACGAAATCGACTGGATTCGTCACGCTGTTCATCGCCCGAGCGTTTCTAGATGACTCGATTCACATGGAAGCGGGAGTATATGCACCAGAAGACCTGTCAGCAGATTTCCACGATATGGTCATCGACGCCTTTGACAGATTTCACCCCGGCGTTCTTAGCAGAATAGAATGAGAAATAGCGGCTCGGTCCGAATGAGAAATAACTACTCGATGAAAATTAGAAATCTCAACTCAGCGGCTACGACATCAATTAAACTCTACTCTTCTTCAAGTTGAATCTGGTCAAGCGAATCGAACACCTCGGCCACTCCACGCGCCCGATGGTCTCTCTTCACTACCGAATAGAGTGCAATTGGCGCAGCGATGGCAACAATCGCTGCAACAACGGGCAGCCACCAGTTGAACGCACCAACCTCACGAGGCTCGACCAACCAGGTGAAGCGCATGGGTGTGTCATCCCACCTCTTTGACCAGTAAAATAGGTCGTAGGTGTGAATTCCAGCCACAGTTATTGCAACTTCGTGACCGTTAAATTCCGCCAATTCGCCAGTCGTAGAGTCAAATGAATGGTTGCTATCGAATAGAACGATTGCCGTCTTCCCACTCATCAGCGTTAGGTATAGTGTGTCACCCTCCTGCCTCCAGCCCTCTTGCAAATGTGGCTCTCCAGCCGATAATTCGGGGAGTGGCATAGAAGACTGGTAGACATTGACGACATCCGCGCCAAATCCAGTGAAGGAATTTGTAATCGGCACCTTCCAGGCTTGCGGTACATCGGGCCAATCGTTGTATTCAACTAGCCATGACTTATTGTCAATTGAATTGAGTGTGAAATTTGATTCGATAGCATGGTATGATGTGTACTCGCCCCAAGTTGTGAACCACGCCGTTGTGGACTCGATTGCAGCAACCAATTCGCTATCAGGCCTAACCACCACATCGTGATCGCGGGCCTTCCAAAACATGTTGATTATCGGTGCTCCCGACTCCTTTACCGCCTCAAACTGTTCCACCGATCCTACTGTCTTCTCAAATGAGCCGCCAGCAAAATCGAAGATTCTCAGCTCAGAGTTAGTAGTGGACCGTAATTCAGAATGACCGACAGCAAGGATATTCGCACTATGGACCGAATCTAGTGTCTGCTGGTCGATTTCACCTTCGGGAAGGCCGAATGAAATCGGATTAACTCCCCATTTTGAGGCGTTTGTTCTCTCTGTGATGTAGTCGAGGCACTCGGTGATGGCCTCGGGCTGCTGACGAATGTCCTTGCCCGGGATCCCATGGCAGCCGATTTCGTCGCCAAGAGCAAGTCGCTCTGGACCGATGATATTGACGAGCCACGAATCTTCCTCCCATTGGGCTGCAACTGGAGCGACGAGTGGAGTCACTAGAAGCGCGATCAGCCCGAATGAAACCAGCCGAGCAAATCCGAAAGGTGAGCCGGAAAGCGACCTGCTCATCCGCATATAGCGGCGACCGCCCAACCCGTCAAGAACCGAGCGGTTCGCAAGCCAGCCCCGGCAACCCTCAATACCTGTCTTTTGAGGAGGAGGCCCCGATGACCACTCTGACAGCCGCGGGAAAGTCACGTCTCGCCGAGTTGACATCGGTTGAACCGGCTGGGCGACCCTTACCCCCTACTCCGCTGTACAACGCGATGCTGGGAATCGCCATTCCACTGCTAACCGTCATCACGAATCTCAAAATTACCGGCTCAGAAAACATTCCGAAGCGTGGACCATTCATCGCCGCGGGAAACCACACATCTCACCTCGACCCAGTTCTAGTAATCTTCTCCTGCAGACGAAAATTGTTCTATCTCGCAAAGGACGAACACTTCCAAAAACCTGGCTGGCGCCAACTGATGGGTGCAACCGGGCAAATCGAAACTGACCGCGCTTCTGGCGGCGGCGGAGCAATCGCCCGCGCCGCAGATGTTCTCGCTTCGGGCCGCCCACTCGGTATCTTCCCTGAAGGAACCCGTTCAAGACGGACTTCGCCGCCATTCCTCGGCCGCGGAAAAACTGGGGTGGCGCGCATCGCCGCCGCCTTTCCCGACATTCCAGTTGTTTTCTGTGGAATCGATGGCGCCCGCGATATCCTAGCACCGGGCGAGCCTTTTCTACCCCGAGTGTGGAAGCGAACTGAACTGAAATTTGGGAGCAGTATCACTTGGAATGAATGGATTGGCGAGCCCAACGGAGGAGGCTTGAGCGATGAAGAGGTAGACCGTCTGCACGGTTTGGACAGTGATGAAAGGAGGGCGGAACTCCGGAAATTGTACAGGAAATTCACCAACCAATCAATCGCAACATTAGCCGCGCTTGGGGCGCCTTGAGATTTTCAAAACGGCGTCGGAGAGCAACCGATGAGAGCAATATTTCTCGGAATTGTTGGGCCATGTTCTTAGTGCGTCAATTCTGCCCGAGTGTCCGGCGTCAGCATGGACCAGTATCTGCACCTCATCAAGACCATCCTCAGCGAGGGTGTTGAGCGTGGCGATAGGACAGGAACCGGAACTCTCTCAGTGTTCGGCCATCAAATGAGATTTGACCTCAGAAGGGGCTTTCCAGCGGTCACCACAAAGCGGGTTCACTGGCCGAGCATCATTCACGAACTTCTGTGGTTTGTCTCAGGTGCGACCAACATTCGCTACCTGAAGGAGAACAATGTCCGCATTTGGGACGCTTGGGCAGATGAGAATGGAAATCTCGGACCAGTTTACGGAAAACAGTGGCGCGCTTGGGAGAGCGCGGATGGGCAGGTGATTGACCAACTTAGGCAGGCGGTGAAGCAGATTCGGGAGGACCCAACTTCTCGCAGAATCATTGTTTCAGCGTGGAATGTCGGTGAACTTGACAGAATGGCATTGCAGCCCTGTCACGCGTTTTTCCAGTTTTATGTAGCAAACGGGGAACTCTCTCTCCAACTCTATCAGCGAAGCGCGGATGTCTTCCTCGGGGTGCCGTTCAACATCTCTTCGTATTCATTGTTGACTTGCATGATGGCCCAGGTCTGTGGACTCAAGCCGGGGGATTTCGTTCACTCGATTGGGGATGCCCACCTCTACAGGAACCACCTCGAACAGGCGCGCGAACAGGTCGGCCGACCACCTCTTGAACTTCCTACACTCCAACTGAATTCACGGTGTACTGAAATCGACGACTTTTCATATGATGATATCCAGATACTGGATTACAATCACCATCCGCATATTGCGGCCCCGATTAGCGTGTAGAGGTAGAGAAGATGAAATTGGGAATGATTGTTGCAATGGACCAAGACGGTGTTATTGGAAGAGATGGAGTCATGCCGTGG
>CAUZUN010000071.1:0-5300 GCA_963583115.1 Candidatus Thalassarchaeaceae archaeon | reverse complement strand
CGAGTAATTTTCAATTGCCTTGCAGTGACCCGTTTCCCGCAACATTTCGAGTTCAAAGGTGGTCCGGGTTTCCAAACGATGGGCTTCCAATTCCTGCCCTTCAGTTTCTAGCTGATGGGTTCGCTCTTGTAATTCGAATTCGATATCTTCCAACGCCTGTTGGAATCGTTCCGGACTTGTCATGAAGAACACCTTAGGGTGAACCCACGCCTCCTCCAACTCGTCCAATACTTCCCACGAAACAGCCTCGCAAACTTGAATTTTCACGACGCCATCAAAGTCGAATACAATGCGTAATGGGTCGTCGCGGCTCGGCATCCAGACATCGACAACTTCGCCCCGGCACCGGACTTCACCGCGAGTGATTTCCCCGGTGACGCGGCGGTATTGAAGTTCAACCAGTTGTTTTACGAGGTCGAGTGGTTCAATCGCCTGTCCCACATGAACGCGGGCGTGTTGTTTGAGGAAAGTTTCTGGAGGATTCAAACCGTAGATGGCCGAGACAGTTCCTACCGCTATCACATCAGGTCGAGAGACGAGAGAAGCCACTGTTGCAAATCGCTCCTGCTCGATTCGCTCATTCATCTGAAGTTCCTTGTCGATGTACAAATCTCGCTTTGGGAGATATGCCTCAGGCTGATAGTAGTCGTAATGGCTGACGAAATATTCAACGGCATTTTCTGGAAAAAGGCCGGACATCTCCTGCCACAGTTGGCGGGCTAGCGTCTTGTTGTGACTGAGAATGAGGGTTGGACGATTGAGCCGCTCGATTAGATGCGCCATGGCGAAGGTCTTGCCTGAGCCAGTAACGCCGAGAAGGACGGCTCGTTCCTGTGAATTTTCCAATTGGGAAGTTATTTTTTCAATTGCTTGTTTCTGGTCGCCTGCTGGGTCATATTCTGCGTGTAGGCGGAAGCAGGCGACATTCGGGTCGAGTCGACCAGTTGCTGCTCCTGCAATTGCTTTGGAGAGGTCAAATGGATTGATGGACTGCTCGACCTCATCCGACATACCAGTTCCTCGCGATTCGTTGTCCTTCAACTCATGGTTTACGATAGGCCACACTCATTTCTCGGGCCAAGCGCCTCATCATGGGCGATAGAGGCCCCCATTCACATGAACCACAGAACCGGTCATGTAGCCCGAATCGGGCCCAAGTAAGAACGAGATGACTCCTGCAACTTCCTCAGGGTGTCCGAGTCTACCCATCGGGATGTCATCCTCCCTTGCCCGCCGTTTTGTTGGGCTGTCACCCGAGACAAGGTCTGTGTTGATGGTTCCCGGAGCAACCACATTCACTCGCTGTCCTCGTTCTGCAACATCTAGTGAAAGTGAGCGGGCCCAGGCGTGGAGCGCCCCTTTTGAAGCTGAATAATCTGCTCCGGTAGGAGTTCCTTTGAATCCCATCTGACTTCCGACAACAACGATTCGAGCGTCGTCGTTGAGGAACGGGTTGAGCGCTTCCCAAACTAGGAAGGCACCGGTGAAGTTTACGCTCATCGTCCGGGCGAGTTGCTCAGAAGTGAGAGAGGAGGCACGGTTTCGCTCGTAGACGGCGTGGTTTAGCACGAGGGCGTCCACCCCCTTCTTGACCCAAGGATGGTCTGCGAGCACCATCACTTCTGCAGGGTTGCCACAGTCGACTTTCGCGGCGACACAATCACAACCTCGCTCACGAATTTCGGCAATCACCGTCTCCGCCGACTGCGAGTCTGTGTTGTAGGTGATGATGAGCCGATAGCCTTCAGCCGCAAGCCGTCTTGTCGTCGCAGCACCGATGCCGCGGCCGCCGCCTGTAATCACTGCCAGTCCGCTCATAGAAACACCAGCCCACCGAACATTATCCAACCTATTGCAACATAGGTTCTGAACCACCACTTCTGGAAATCATCTCTATTCCATGTGAACAAGACCAAGATGGCCAAGATTCCAGCCACGAAACTGGCTGAGAGTGAAATTGGTTGAAACAAGTAATGCCAGAAGAGAGTCGAACACATCACCGTGACCCAGCCGGCCGTTCCTGTTCCGAACCTCGCGGGAATGGACTGAATCCCGTTTTCTCTGTCACTTTCAACATCCATCCTCGCATATCCGATGTCGAATGCTGCAATCCACAACATCACTCCGATGCTCACTTTGAGCAAGTCAGGGCACCAAGAGAGTGAGGATATCTCTCCGGTGATTGCAACCCAGCCCCCTGCAGGTCCGAGCGCGAGGCAGACTCCTAGCCACCAGTGACAAAGCCAGGTGTGGCGTTTGAGATACGGATAGACTACGAAGGCAGCGACTGGAATTGGTGAAAGATAGAGGCAGAGTGGGTTCAGCATCCATGCTCCACCCACAAGCATTGTGAGGAAAATGCCACACAACCTCCATGCTGTATCTAGGGACATGGTGCCTGTGGCGAGATGACGTTCTGCGGTGCGAGGATTTGCAGCGTCGATGTCCCGGTCGATGATACGGTTCAATCCCATGGCCAAGCCACGAGCGCCAACTGCAGCGACCAATATCCAAAACAATTGAACCGGGCCTGGTTCGCCGGCCATGAATGCGCCAATCAAGATGAAAGGAAGCGAGAAGAGCGTGTGCTCGACTTTCACGAACTCAAGAATTTCCTTTACACCCATCTTGCTCATCCCACCAAATTATCGGGCCCTTCCCAACTACCACCTTGTGACATTGGGAGCCCAAGTGCGCTGCTCATAGCCATCACGGCCAGCCAGATTTTGGATTCTCGTAACAATGGCCGGGTCGTGGATCGTGATTGCCGGCCAACTTCGAATTGGCAACAACGGGTCAAGTGCTGAGATTGGTTGTCCTGCTGCAGCCAGCGCCTCTCTTCCAGGATGAGGGACCGGTGCGGTCGCATCCCAAGCGACCCGCTTTCTCTCAGCATCGAGGTGGAGGTCCCGTCCCACATCGAATCTCACGAAGAGTTGCCAGAGCAATCGCCGGTTGACGCCTGACGAGTGCAATTTGACATCATCGTCGGTGATGAAAAGCCATCTCAAATTTTCGGAACCCTCCAATTGCCAAATTGAATTCATCAATTGGAAGACTCGTTGCCGCTGAGCCCTGCTCGCCTCGACTTGAATCGCCCATGTAGCAGGGTCTTGTATCGCCATCATTCCCGTTCGCGCATCGGGCCTGTCATCGATTTTCGTCGTAACCACTAACATCGAAGGTCGCAGCAATAGCGTATCGCTGACCTCCGCCAACCCTCGCACCTTCGCTACGAAGTCAATTTCGACTCCTGGCGCCTCAACCTCACCCCGCCGCCAATCCGGCGTAGCCTGCCCGGAGGTACCCTTGGGGAGTCCGGGGCCATTTTTTCGCGGGTCAGCATCAGCGAAGGAGGTGGCGTCAATCAACAGTTTATCGTGAACATTTTCCCAAGGCGCAGCCGCTTCAAGAGTGTCCGCAACAAAGCCGGGCAGAACGATGAGGTCTTGCGCCGGGTCCACCCTTTGGTGAATAGTGTCCAAAAACGCATGCAAATCCTTGACCGGATGATTCTCATCCACCGCGACCGAGACCTTCGTGAACATCAATTGGCCAGCCCCGAAAAGCCCCAAGCAGGTCTTTCTCGCTTGCCGAGGATAACGTTGTTTTGCAGCCACGATTGCAAGGTTGTGGAAGCCGGTTTGGAGTGGCACAAACATGTCGACAACATCCCGGTGTTGGAAATTCAAAACAGGGAGAAAAGCCTCTCCGATCGCCTCTCCGATGTAGCCATCTTCCATTGGCGGCAGGCCGACAATCGTCATTGGAACGACCGGATTCTCTCGATGTGTTATTGCCGTCACATGCAGCACTGGGTATTCGCCCTCAAGGCTGTAAATTCCGAAATGGTCGCCAAACGGGCCCTCCGTTCTCACTTCACCGGGAATGGCATACCCCTCAATCACGACATCTGCCTCGGCAGGGACCCACAAATCCTGTGTCTTCGCTTTGACAATCGGTAGACGCTGCTCGGCGAGGAACGAGGCGAACATCTGTTCAGAAAGGTTGTCTGGTAAGGGTGCAATCGCACTGAAAATCAGTTCTGGTGGTCCACCCAAACAGATTGCAACCGGTATTCTCGCCTCAGAGTCAGAGTCACCTCCACTCCCGTCCTTTTCGGCGGTTCTCTTTGAGTGTGCATCAGCATGGTCTGCTCCGTGCTTGTGCATCTGCCAGTGAAGTCCACACTCTGTCGGCCCATACACTTGGGCCCGATACATGCCGAGATTCTGCTCACCGCTCGCCGGGTCTTTCGTGACTACCAAGGGAAGCGTCATCGTGTGCCCGCCGTCGAGCGGCCAAGTCTTCGGAATCGGCAGTTTTGTCAGGTCGGGGTTCTCTACCACGACCTGTTGGCAAGCCGCCTTTTTGACCCGCTTCGGAGCCATTTTTAGGGCTTGTTTTGCAAACGGAATACCCTTCCAAGGCTTGCCTGCCATCGCAGCCACATCAGGCTTCATGAAGCCTACTAATCGCTTGCCAATTTCTGAATAGTCATCGACGCCGAGTGCAATCTTCACCCGCTCTGGTGTACCGAATAGATTCATCACCATCGGAATCTCAGAAATGGTGCCGTCAGCCAACCTCGGCTTTTCGAAAAGAATCGCCTTGCCACCCATCTTGACTACACGGTCGGCGATGCAACCCGCCTCCAACTCAAGGTCGACCGCACGCGAAATCCGCAACAACTCCCCCGACTCTTCGAGCGAGTCCATGAATTGCTTGAGATTGCTCCAGCCCACGAGCCGCACAAGAGGTTCTCTTACAAAATCACGAGGGCTTCGCCCTATGGGCGTTACCGACTCATTGATGAGGCGCATTCCTCCCCTCGTGGAATAATGGGCGAGCAGGTCACACGCTGCGATGTATTAGTCATCGGCGCAGGTCCCGGCGGCGGCGCCGCTGCCATCCACTCCGCTCGCCGCGGTCTTTCGACCATCATGATTGAGGACCACCCAGAGATTGGCACTCCAGTTCACTGCGGCGAATGCATCTCAGACCTCGCAGTGGCAAACATCGAACTCGACCTGCCACAAGAGGTCATATCGCTGAGAGTCCATGGAATCCGCGTCCTCTTCCCTGACGGCACAGCAAAGAAACTGACCGAACCGGGTTTCGTGCTTGAGAAGCATCTGTTTGAGCAGTGGTTGGCCAAGGAGGCTGAAGAGGAAGGAGCGAGTGTTCACCTATCCCACAAATTGCAAGGCATGGAACGGCTGGAGGAGGGAGGTAAGTTCGTCGGCTGGCACTGTACCGGAAAGGGCGAGCAGTTCCCCATCGATGCGAAGATTGTAATC
>CAUZUN010000070.1:0-5302 GCA_963583115.1 Candidatus Thalassarchaeaceae archaeon | reverse complement strand
TTCGAGCCTGCCTTAGACAAGGAGGGTTAAGTCGTAACAAGGTATCTGTAGGGGAACCTGCAGATGGATCACCTCCTAAGAACCTCTAGAACGCGGAGGGCAGGGTGCTTCGGCACCCTGCCTTCCCAAACTCTTTTTTTTTCACCTCTACCGCACCTTCTATCCTCGTGGGTCCAAGTTTCCCTCACGACTCAATTTGACCTTCGCTTTGTACCTTGATTGACATTCAATCGCAAATATTTCCGATGATATTCGCGAATTCGCTCGCCTCAACCTTGATTGCCTACCGCAGTTAGGGCAATACATGCGCGGAACTGGAAAGCGAACTGTATTGCTGGTGGCCGGACTTTTGACGATGAGTTTTCTCATCTCACTACCGGTCGCATCTGCTGAAGGAGAGGACTCGATTGCCTGGGGCGTCGAATACGAATGGGTGAACTTGAATGGAGATATTCAGGAATTGACCGGATTGCCATATGAAGATGTACTCACCGACATCGAGGAATCGGCAACTTATGCCGGATTCAATTTGGAAATCGTCAATGCATACAGTGGTATTTCATCTTTCTATGTGGAGCAGTGGGACGATTCAACAGTTTCTCAAATCACCGACAATAGCGGGGCCAGTCACAGCGTGACAACGCGAGTGACCGAAATCACTCTTAGACACGGGATGCTGTATGATGCAGCAGTCTTG
Source organism: Candidatus Thalassarchaeaceae archaeon (assembly GCA_963583115.1). Classification (GTDB taxonomy): domain Archaea; phylum Thermoplasmatota; class Poseidoniia; order Poseidoniales; family Thalassarchaeaceae; genus MGIIb-Q1. The sequence goes on along the minus strand of CAUZUN010000070.1, from coordinate 4,605 downwards.
ATGGACTGGGATGACTCGATGGTGATGAGTAACCCATCTCTTGAGTTTGTTCTTTCGACAGATTACGAGACGATTGCGGTGATGGACCTCTTGTATACTGAATATGTCACATCAGACCTTCTGTTAGTCGGCTCAGACTTAACCGCGTCAGGAAACTTCGGAGTCGGTGCAGGAATGGGATTGTTCGTCGATGTGGCAGGAAATGGCGAATCCTTCGACATGGACCTCGACCTTTCCTACGACTTGGGGTGGCAGGCTAATTCAATCAATAGCGAATGGCGTTTGGAACACCCTAGCAATGTGCTCAATATGATGGACAATGGGAATGATTTCGAGTGGGAATGCACTTACTCTCAGTGTGGCAGTATCTCTGGCTCTTACGCCACTCAGTCCTCCTATTCGGTCTCGTTTACTGGACTACCTTTGGATGAGTTTGGACTTGAGGCTGACGCTCTTGACATACAACTTTCGGATAGCATCTCTGACTCTGGGACATTTGACTCCGATTTAGAAGATGGATTTAATTTTGAAATAGAATATGATTTCGGCGAACAACAGATTGTAACGATTGACGATGGCGGCACAACCGCGACTGTAACCGAGGTAATGATGGACCCTTATCCTCCCGGAATGTCGATGATGATGGGACATTCGTTCGGTAAAGCACTCGTGGGCAGCGGCGACCAGACTACAATTCCGTCAGCGATGGAATCTGCGTTCTCAGAATGGTCGAATGATGCAGGTGAGACATTCGAATTCGGCACCTTTGAGTGTGACAACGGGCAAGAGATTCCCGCTGATTATGTCAATGATGGTGACAACGATTGCGGTGATGGTTCGGATGAAGGTGTAGACGAGTCTGAAGCGGTGAGTGAACTTGAGAGCAAATTCATGTCTATCTATGGAGCATTTGCTGATTCAAACTATCTCAAGAACATGGAGACTTTTTCTGACCGAGTAGAATACAAGTTGGAACAATATGAGGATATGGATATTGAACCTGTATATGTTGACGGCGATTACGCTGCCCTTTGGAGCAGCGAACACTCTCGATATGTCGGAATGCAAATTATCGGCATCACGGAGAGCGGCAACGAATACTCGGTACTCGGCCCAGAGACTGATTCTTACAACAATAATCCACCAGCCGAAATCAATCTTGAATATCTGGTCGGCTCAGCAGCCGATGAGGCTGAGGATGCGGCTGAAATTACAGTAACAATCGAGGAATTAGCGCCGGTCTCAAGGCATGATGTGTCGATGGTTGTCACAGCACTGGGTATACACGCGCCGCCAGAAATGGTGGCTGGGATGGATTCCGATGAAGGTACATCCAGTTCAATGAGTACTGGTACATTGGTTGCGATAGGTGCTGGTGTTCTCGTTCTGGTAATTGCGATGATAGCGACCCTTGTATTCGTGATGTCGCGAAGAAGGCCACCTTCAGATCCATACGGATTCAACGGTGGAGGCTATAGTGAACCAGCAGAGCCCATGGTGAATCAACAATTCGATTCTACCCCTTCAAATCAAGTTGCCATCCCATTGGGTGGACCTTCCAGCATGCCTAACTCTCTGCCTCCGGCTCAAGGCCCTTCGGCGGACATTCAAGGTACTTGGCAGCAGGATAACGAGGTATTGGAATGGCCAGCAGGTACCGGCAAGTGGTGGTACAGAGACCAAGCGACAGGTCAGTGGACCGTTTGGCAGTGAATGGCTAAACAGGTTTGACCGGTATGCCACGAACGATTTCTACGCCAGTCGTCAGGCTGGTGGTAGTGGTTGTATTGGCCGTGTTATGCCTTTCAAGTCCGTGGTTCAAAATTCAGGCGAAAGGCACTTTTTCAGAAGCGATCGAGCGAGAACCCACTCTTTGGGCGAATTACACAATCGATGGCCAGGAAGAAGTCATCGAACTGGAGATTTCCAATTCAACACCGCTGATTGTTTACTGGACTCAAAGAGAGACTATTACGGACTCAAATGGTTCAAATTCATCCGAGTCGCCAACAACAAATGTTTCGAAGCAGGACGAAGAGGTAGAGGATGATGGTTCACTAAATCTGAGCAGCGCAAGGAATATTGTAAAATCATTAGTGACTTTGTGTTGTCTCCTCGAACTTCTGTGCGTCATCAAACCCCAGAAATTGACTCGAGGTCTTGTCATCGGCTTCTGGTTTGCTGGTCTCTTTGCCCTCGCAGTATTGATTCCTATATCTGTAATTTCAGGTTCCTTAGGTGATGGTGGAGAGGGGGCGGATGAGGGGCAACCGGGTGACGGATTCGACACCGGGGAGGAAAGTGGAGCAGAACAGTTCGCTCACAACACATTTGAATCTAATCTGGATGTTCATTTATCTGCCATCGTTTGGTCTTTCGATTCAAGTGGCTATGACCTCGGCCTCGTCGAAGAGCAGCATCGCGATTCAGTTCGCCAATCACCTCCCGATGTTGGGGAACCCGGCGCGGATTCCTTTCTTCGATTCGCGGGAAAAATCGAAATCGTTGTGACGGATGGAGTTTGGATATGGCTAGCAATCCCAATATTTTGGGTTTTAATTACCATTATGGCGACGATGTCAACAAGGCTTCTTAGTGAGATGGATGGAACAAATCTAGAAGAAGGCCAAAATGAACAGCCAGGTCCAGAATGTTCCGAGAGTGAATAGACTAGCAAAGAAAATGTTCGCTCTTCGCAGGATTTTGTTGGGACCAAGAATCTGGTGAGCGTGGGCGATTCGTAGAATTACAAATAGCGAAGCGAGGGCTAGAAGAGTTTCGTCGACCAAGTCTAATGCCATCGCTGAGAGGCACGCGGCGAAGAAGATGAGTGGAGTCTCAAACAGCGTCTCAACGAGATAATCTGCCTGCGCCATTCTTCTAGGCCAGTTAGTACAATTCACATCAATGTAAGAGTAAATTTAGCGCTCTTCGTCCCTGCCGACAGTTTTTCCCCTAAAGGGGTGTGGACGCGGATATGACTCTAATCGAAACCGGTCTTGGATATTGGGAAATCATCGATGGATACGATTGGTGGATTCGACTAATCATCGGTATAGCCGCCTCAATTTGTGCAGGTTTGCTAGTCAAGGCATTCGCAAAAGGGCCAGTCCTGAAACTCATCTCAAAGAGTGACAACAAGTATGACGACACGATATTCGACCTCGCCACACCACTAATCAATGCAGGTGTGATTTTAGGAGGTTTCTGGCTCACTTTGATTTGGGTTTTTGAAGGAGATTCTTCCAAGAGCATGATACTTGCGACACTAATTGTAATGGTTCTCGTTTACATGATTGCTCGCTTCTGCTCTCAGACGGTTGACACCTTCGTTCCCGTCGGCGTCGAGGCCCTCAACGAACGGGGCGGTGTCGACTTAGGTGGTCTTGAATCGCTGCTTCTCTCTGGTCTAAAAATCGCTATCTGGTTAGGCGCTGCAATAATTATATTCGGGCAATTGAACATCGATATCACTGGAATTCTTGCCTCAGCCACAGTCATCTCACTGGTTGTGGGAATGGCCTTGAAAGAGACCGCATCCAACTTAGTTTCGGGGATGATGATGGTGATGGACAAGCCGTTTGAAGTGGGCGATAAAGTCACTGTCATGGGAGTCACTGGAAAGGTGGTCGATGTCGGAATCATGTCTACGAAAATCAAGACAGGTCAAGAGCATCAGGTGGTAATTCCAAACAAGAGCATCAGCGGCAAAGAGGTCATCAACTTCGCAAAAGGTGGTCCAGAAGATGCCCCCAAGAGGGTCAACCTACGGCTTAACATCGGTGTGGGTTACGATGAGGAGCCGGCGCATGTCAAGCAGATGATACTCGACGTTGTCCGTGAATGTGACTACATCGTTGACGAGCCGAAACCGACGGCACTGTTCCGAGACATGCTCGATTCTGCTCTGCTCTTCAGGGTCAACTGCTGGGTCCGGGACTACTCCGACGAATGGGTCGCTAGGGACTGGATACTCACTCGGGTGCTAGAACGCTGCATCGACGAGGACATCGACATCCCCTACCCTCACATGCAACTGAAGTACGACCCAGCATCAGTCGTCGAGCAGAAGGCGGCCGAGAGCGCAGCCGACAACGAGCAGCGAGCTGCTGACAAGGAACGCAAGAAGGCTGAGGCGCGCATCAAGGAGGAAGCAGATTCAGCAGCGAGGATGCAGGAGCGCACAGAGATTCGCGATCGTATTGCCGAACTCAATGCGGCTCTCCAAGAGGAATCGGAAGAAGAATCGTCCGAAGATGCGTCAGACCGACTTGAGATTTCTGAAGAAGAACTGGCAGAGGCGCGTGAAGTCCGACTAGCAATCCTCGCCGAAATCAAAGAGTTGGAGCATAAACTCGATGACGGCGGCGGCGACGACGATTGAAGCGACTGCTTCGGCGGCGAGGACTGAAACGACTGCTTCAGCGACGACGATTGACGCTCAATCCGGACCCTCAAAGAAATTGAGCCGACCCAAATTCACTCTGTGAAACTTTGAGTCTCTAGGCCTCTGGTCGTTTGTAATCGAAGCGGTGGTTAACCCGGTGGCTAACTCATCTCTTCACTCAAGCCAGTGAGCGAGTTTCTCAACGATTCTCTGCCGGA
>CAUZUN010000069.1:0-5356 GCA_963583115.1 Candidatus Thalassarchaeaceae archaeon | reverse complement strand
TTATCTCGCTTCACTCCGAGTAGAATCCAATGTTCAGCGCATGAAATCGCCGAAGCACCAGCACCAGACACGACCACCTTCACTTCCGAGATTTCCTTGTCGAGGATTTCGAGCGAGTTCAACAATGCAGCGCCAGAAATGATGGCGGTTCCGTGCTGGTCATCATGCATCACCGGAATATCCAATTCCTCGACCAATCGACGCTCAATCTCGAAGCATTCGGGCGCCTTGATATCCTCTAGATTGATGCCGCCGAATGTAGGCGCAATCCGTTTGACAGTCTCCACAAATTCGTCGACATCTTTGGTATCAACTTCGATGTCAAACACATCGATGTCGGCGAACGCCTTGAACAGCAGTCCTTTGCCTTCCATCACCGGCTTGCTTGCAAGCGCACCAATGTCGCCTAAACCAAGCACTGCTGTACCATTTGTAATGACTGCTACAAGGTTACCTTTAGCAGTGTATCTGTAGGCATTTTCCGGCCATTTCTCTATCTCTAGACAGGGGTAAGCAACACCGGGCGAATATGCGAGTGAGAGGTCTCTTTGAGTGGCGTGTGGTTTGGTAGGAACCGAACGCATTTTCCCGGCTGGATGGGATGCGTGGTAGTCTAGTGAATCTCTCTTGAGTTTCTCATCGTCGGACATCGAAGCGTCACCGGCGCAAGACAAAGGGGCTAACCTCTCCGATATGTGCATTCCCCCCACTTAAGAACCTCCAAAACCAGTTCATTTTGTGGTTTGTGGACTTCGATGTATACGAAGTATACAGAAAGAATCGGGAACCCAACTCCTTGATAAGTGAATGAGAGAGCGTTGTGGGCATGACTCAACGCAGGGTTGCATTCAGCCCCCTGTTTCTTGTTGCACTTATGTTGCTATCATCTTGGGGGCCGTTGGCGACACTTCAGTCCGAGGGCACAAAGAGTGGAGTGGCAGAGTGGGGTTCAGGCGGTTCCAACGATACTGGTTGGATGACTATTGATGCGATTAATGCCGACCCAGACAATGGAATTCTCGCTGAAGGAGATTTGCATCTTACTTTGGCACCTGGTGCAATAGTCGACAATCTCACCTTTGAGGTGCGAGTGAATGGCTCAAACGGCACATGGGTTGAACAGCCACAACTCAACTTTGTAGATACTCAATCACCAATCATGGATTGGCGAGGTTACGGTGGCTTTGGTCAGCAGAACGATTTCATCGGACCAGAACCGCACACATCGCGATTGAATCCCAATGTAGACACCGGTGCATCTTGGCTTGTTCCCGGCGATGCTGAAGTTACTGACTTAGTCGTCGAAGCACTTCGTCCTGCAGACACCTATGTCTCCTTCTCGCCACTGGTCGCTGATGTTCTAGCCACGGCAGTTCATCCTGAAGATGGCCGCCTCTACATGTTGTTTGGAGATGTATTGCTCCAACTCGACGCGACCAACACTCCTCCGGTAATCGAGATAGCCGACGAAATCACAGGCGCGCAGACACTGGTTGTCGATGTTGCCAACGACATGGTTTTGGTGTCAGTTGACGACAACTCGACACGCTTCCGTGCGTGGTCGCTTTCCGACTCGAGCGAGTTGGCCGGCCCTTTCTCCATAGAGTCCAATGTACCGAGCAGTGGTGGCCAGTCATCCAGTCCACCACAGGTTGTCACCGCGTTGATGGCCGACTCGATGGGTATGGTTTGGGGGGCCACCGACGAGGCAGACTTGTTCGCCGCTAGTATCGGCGTCACCTCGAATCCCAATTCCGGCTCGGATGCAGTTACTGACCTCATCGAACTGAATGGTGTGATCTACCTCGCCACAGATGGTGGTGGTGTGATGCGCTACGACCTTTCGACCTCATCTTGGCTATCCCCTTGGGATACCCAAAACACCCTGCCAAGCGATGACATCGTGCAGTTGGAAGAGGTGAATGGTGTGCTCATGATTGCGATGGCTGATGCGGGAATCGTTCGCTACAACTTGGCAACTTCCTCTTGGCTCGCTACTTGGACTGATGCAAACTGGCTCGCCTCCAACGATATTCACGGTTTGGCGATGGGCGGTGAATGGCTGAACATTCTTGCTGGTGAAACGCTACACCATTACAACACCACGATGGGCGCCTTCGCGAGCAGCAAGACACTCGATTCCCTCGGCCTTATTCGAGAAGGCCTCGACCTTCTCTCATGGCCTGCGGGCGGTTCACGCGCACCGGCGCAGGATTGGGTTCTTGTCGGCGATGGCGGTGGCTCGTTTGCAACAATCCTACCCGGCTCAACTCCTTGGCACCAAAGTACGATGCAACTTGCGAGTGGTCCCAACAGTGCCACGATGTACGACACCCTCGAATTGAATGGAGTCGTTTGGGTCGCCGGCGATGGTTTAGTCGACCGCTTCGACAGGAACATCAACCGTTGGGTCGAGCCTTTACTAACCGGTTCGACCAATCAGGCGCTTGGAACTGATGGCACCTCAATCTTCGTCGCTACTTCTGATGATGGCCTCTACGAATTTGCCCAAAACGGAAGCCAACTGAACCACTGGACAACCGCCCAGAATCTCAATTCAAACGATGTCGACTCGCTCGCTTACGACAGTACCAACGATGTATTGGTGGTCGGTCATTCGGAGTCGGGTGTTACGCTCATCAATGTCTCGAATAGTCAAGTGTCATCCTCCTGGTCGACCGGTCGCTCCGACGCATTCGCCAACCATATCCGAGCCGTCGCAGTCCGTTCGGGAATAGCCTACATGGCCTCTGACCGAGGAGTTCTGCGCCTCGACATCGGCAATGACACTCTACTCTCATCATGGCGTTCGACCGGAATGGACGATGTCGCCTACATGCCGGTCGAGACAGATGGCAGCATGATGTATCTCGGAATGTTTGGATACGGAGTTCTTGTCTTTGACAGGACAACAGGTGATTTGACCGATACATGGTTCGTATCGAGAAATGGAAACGGCATCTCATCGAACGAAGTCTACTCGCTTCACATTGACTCTCAGAATGATATCTGGGTCGGCACCTCGGACGGCGCAGACCGTTACGACGGTAGCCATTGGAGTCACATCAACGCTCAGGGCGGCTTCAATCCCCGGGATTTCTTTTCACTGACTTCGGATTCAACCCACCTTTACGCCGGCACCAACGCGGGTGCTTGCCAATACAGTCTATCCACTCTCACGCGGGTTGACTGCTGGAACTACTACTCCGCCCCCACCGGACTTCCCTCCTCGTGGGTCTATTCCGTGGAAATGCTCACTCCGGGCTACCTCTATGCTGGCACCAACTATGGTGCGGGCGTCATCGATGTTGCGAACGACACAATCATCGAAGTTTGGGAGGCAGGTGAACAGACTTGGAACGGTCCGACATATGAGTGGGATGATGTCATCTATGTCGGTCTCAACGGCGAAGGTGTTGCTCGCTACGATAGAATCAACGATGAGTGGTTGACCACTTGGGACTCCTCCTCGTCGAACGGTTTGGTGCCGTCGAATGATGTCACCACGCTGATTCCAGACCGTCAGCAGCACCGAATTTGGATTGGGGGTGACTTCGGTGTCCGTCTTATCGACTTGAACAATCAAACGATGGAAGCGAGTTTCGCCCAGACTGGCGGGCAGGACGACCCCGGAGAATTGGTAATCATAGGGGATGTGCTCTACTACTCAGAGGTGAGGGCTGGAACCTCATCAAACGACAATGTCTACCGCTATGACATCAACAACTTTACCACTTTGAGCAGCCTTGACGCGGGCTCTCGAATCAATCAGAATGGATTGGTTTACGGCATCGGTGAAGGGCCCGACGGAATGCTTTGGATTGGGGTTACCCCATCTGGGTGGTTCGGTCTAGATGCAGGCAGCATCGCTCGCTGGGACCATGCCAACGACTCTTGGGCGAGTAACCTCGATGCGACAGGAACGATTCTCCGAGTCAATTCCGTATACGCGGGCGAGTGCGAGCCGCTGAATGTTTCTGCCTGCCATCTCTTTGCATCGTATGGTGAAAAGGTGCATCGTCAATTCGACTACAACGGCAATCTGCTCAATGAGTGGGATGACAATGTAATGGTCGGCCCAATCCGTTCGATTGACTTGTGGCAGGGTGTCATCCACTTTGCAACAATGGAGGGAATCGTCCGCTATGACATGTACAACGACACCTTCCTCACAACTTGGACTCCCGGAAATGGCCTACAATCAAATTCGGAAGATACAATATTCGACATTGAAATCGTTGGTGACGACCTTTGGTACACAACGATGGCGGACAGCGGCTGGCAGCGCAACAGTCGTATTTTCGTTAAGAACGGAACGACTGGACAATGGTCGGATTGGCAGGCGGGAAGCGGAAACATCCCCCAAGGCTTCGGATTTTCAATGGAAGTTTGTCAAGGTGTTCTCCATGTTGCGATGGCGCGCTACCTCGGCTTTGGAACTCAGGGTGGTGTGGCCCGTTACGACCTCTCAACCCTCCAGTGGCTCAGCCAGTGGAATCAGGGTAGTGGTGGTGCAGGCAACACAGGATTGGCAGATGATGATGCGCTTGCAATCGCTTGCGATGAACAAGGCGGAATCGTCTACATCGGATTCGATGCGAACGATGTTGGAATTAGCCGCTATTCGTATGGCAGAGGGCAGTTTATCTCGACCATATCCGAATCTGCGAACGGGATTTTACCCGACCAAATATTCCCAGACGGATTACGCTGGCATGATGGTGTATTGATGGCATCTCACACCGATGAAAATAGCGGCACAGGAGGAATTTCCAGGATTTCAGCGAATGGTGGCCAACTCGGAACAGGAGTCAAATTAGATATCGGCACTCAAGCGTCGAGCATGGAAATAGTTCCCAATGGCGGTACTTCGACTGAATGGCTAATCGGCAGGCCGGGTGGTGATTCGGGTTACAACCGAGTGGATGTTCTCAACTCAACCGGATTGCAGAAGGGAATCGATGTATTGGCAGGATTATCGAGTGGTAGAATGTTGGATATCGCCTTCCAAAACAACGAGGTCTACATCACTTCTGCAGCAAGTTCAAACCAAAATTTCGGCTCATCAATTCTTCACGGCGAACTACTCTCCAACGGCAGCATAAGTTGGATAGAAGCGTATCCTTTCACTTGGGACATAGTCAACGAGATGTTGCCTATCAACAACGACCTGTGGGTGACAACCTCGGGTGGTGGCCTTTGGAAGATTGACACAACCACTGGCCAAGCAAGCAGCACACCAGCGCCACTACACTACCAGATGCACGGTATCAGCCAGAAGGGCAGCGACCTCGTAATTGGGTTGATGGGAACCACCTACACTGCGGCAGGAGTACAGGTCTACAACATGACCACG
>CAUZUN010000068.1:0-5375 GCA_963583115.1 Candidatus Thalassarchaeaceae archaeon | reverse complement strand
GGGTGTAGATGCCCTTGGTAGGAACTAGCGCCCAGTCTGGCCAGCCAATCGGCTGAAACAATGTGCGTGCGTAGAAAGCAAGAATGAATGGCAGGAAAATTGCGAGAACTTCGTTGACGACGATTACCCAAAGTCCCTTTATTTTCAACGAACGAACAGCCTGCCAGATAATCATCTTGTCAGGCGAGAACTTTTGGATAAGGTCGATGAGCGGTGGAAGTACCAGAATCAAACGCAGTAAAAGTGGTATTACGAGCAGGTAGAGATACGCCTCGTAAGGCGACGCTGGCGGGAATGTCGGGACATAGACGATGCCTACCATGAAGTGCCACAGGACTCCATCTGCCATCAAGGCTACGCGCGAAGGCTCATGGGGTGTAACCAATTGGAAGGATTCGATGTCATTCAGCCACGACCTGTCACCCTGGCTCGGATTCACCATCGACAAGGAGTGGATGGAGGAAAACATCCGCTGGAAGGATTTCGGAACGGGCGTACGGCTCGGGAGGCTGAAGCGAGAGGGGGAGTGTTCCCTGGTTCTGTACGACGCTGATGCGGAGGTCGAAGTCGAGGCTTTCATGCCCCACATGCACCCGGGCGGCGAAGCATACCTTGTCCTCACTGGCGAGGTGTACGACGAATTCGGTACCTACCCGGCAGGCAGCATCGTCTGGATGGACCCAGAGACCACCCACAATCCGAAGACCCGTGAGCGGACCCTGATTCTGGTTCTATGGCCCAAGGGCGTCAAAATCGTTCAACAAGAATGAGGATTCACCCGTAGGGTGCAATTTGATAGCCTAAGCCCACCTCGGGGAAGTATGGCAGAGATATTATCGCAGTTCTTCATGGTGATTTCGCTACTGATGGCTGCAATCGGCGGTGCGACAGTGGTCGACTCGGATGGCTTCGACTTCAAGGCCAAGCACATGGAAAAGAAGCAGATCAAGTTGGATCTGCGACTGGTCATGGTTGACGCCTGCATGGCAGACGATGACTGCGACGCCTATGGCGACGAACTCCCTGAGATTAGGGAGAGGCTAACCGAGAGGTTGGCAAACCTCGAAATGTGCAGAGATAACCGGGATTCTTGCGAAAAGAAATCCGACTGGAAGACTCACGACAATCTAACCGACGAGGAACGGGCCGACCTCCATTCCGAGAAAATCGCCAACAAACTCGAACTGGTGCAGTCCTGCATGGCTAACGACGAATGCGATGTAGATGCAAACACGCTCAGCAAGATTGAGTCTCACCTACTCAAGATGGAAGAATGCCTAGAGAGCGGCGAAGATTGCCGCAAGGGCAACCACAAGAGACACCACCAGAAGTCCGACCGTGGACCGACAATGCACCGCATGCGCTGAGGAACGATTCACATGAATCGAGGGATTCACTCAATTGTTCCCACCCATCGCCTGTTGGAGGGTGGAGGATTTCCGGTTCGCAGACCAGCAGCACTTGGTCGACTTACTGATCCCTTCCTGTTGCTAGATGAGATGGGGCCGGTGGATTGGCCTCCGGGGGAAGCGATTGGCGCTCCCGCACACCCACATCGAGGGTTTGAGACCGTGACATACATTCTGCAAGGCCGGATGTGCCACGAGGACTCCGGAGGTAATTCGGGAGTCATGGGGCCAGGGGATGTGCAGTGGATGACGGCTGGTCGAGGGGTGGTTCACTCTGAACTGCCGCACCCGGAGTTTCTGAAATCGGGCGGTGTAATGCACGGCTTCCAGATTTGGGTCAACCTTCCTGCTGAGAAGAAGATGATGGAACCGCGATACCAAGATGTTCCTGCCGATGAGATTCCGGTTGCCGAGTCGGATGACGGGCTCGTGCGAGCTGTAGTGGTCGCGGGCGAGTGCCTTGGAGTGTCGGCGATCATCGAGACGGTCATTCCAATCACCTACCTCCATGTTTCCATGCTTCCCGGGGGCTCTCTCAAACAAACACTTCCCAACGAGTTGAATGGGTTGGTCTACTGCTTTGGCGGGGCTGTCAAGGTTGGTGCTGAAGAGGGGGTGGAGTTGGTGGAGGATGGCGAAATGGCGATTCTCTCAAAGGGTGACGAAGTCACATTTTCTGTTCCCGAAGATGCTGAGGAAGGGGTGGAACTACTGCTCTTGGCCGGGGAGCCGCTCGACGAGCCGATTGCGAGGTATGGGCCGTTTGTGATGAACACCGAGGCGGAGATTCGGCAGGCTTTCATCGACTACCAAAGCGGAAATTTCGCATGATTCCGTAAGAGGGCAGGGTTGATGGTTTGTGACCGCTGTGGAGTGAATCATGAAACGCCGTCGCGCAACCCCAATGATTCTCGTCGCCCTGTTGCTTTTGATGTTGATTCCAGTGTCACAGGTCAGCGCCCATGAGGGCGAAGAACCGACGATAGGTTGGGCTGACTGCTGGTTCGGCCACAAGGAAAATTCTCTCTCGACAACTGAAGAGGCGGATTGCGCCTCCTACTACCTAGAAGCGCCGACCGGACGCCTCTACGACCTGCGCTGGGTATTTTTGAACGTCAGCGCCGAAGAGATTCCCGACGGTTGGACCGATACTCAACTAGCAAACCTGAATGCGGTATTTGGACAGTGGAACTTTCAGTTCCAGAACGGTGAGGAGGTAGTCATCCCGAACGCCGTTGCAGAGTCTGGCGACTACTACGAGGAGTGGACCCTGCGTGAGGCTCTCCCCGACTTGCGGGCGCAACTTGGCCTCTCTGAGGATGAGGCGACCGCGCTAGCAGAGTTGAAGGCGCAAATGGCCGAGCGATATGTCTCACAAGAGGAACTTGACAACATCACGCTCGACTCGAGCTACAACACGGGTGGTATGTTCAGGCTCGCATCAAGAGCCCGCTCCGAGTCGATAACTATCGTAGTACGGCCGAATCTCGACGCCTCAGGACGGAGTGGTGGTCCAACACCAGAGTTCCACATCAGCCGGGGTGGAGGCATCGAACTCAAGACCAGCCAGATGAACAGCCCGATTGGCTCGACCTTCCCCCACGAGATGGGTCACTACTTCGGCATCAGTCACACCCATGCGCCTGACTACGACACCTCAGTTGCTGACTTCGGATTCGAACAGCGATGGGAGCGAATGGGGAGTGGTGGAGAGGCCTTGAAAGCGATTATCGGAGATGATTGGTCGGGAGAATTAGGAGAGCCCTATCTATCGTACGACGACAGCGACCAATCGTTAACAGAATTTCAAGACTTGATGACGGATTCATTCTTCTGGCCGCTTTGGGAGTTCCTCTACAGCGGCGACCATGAGCCATTCGAGAATCTCTCTGACTTCGTCCAAACTGGAGAGTCAGGGGAAACCGTTTATCGCACCAACTTTGAGCGAAACTACGAGCAGGGTGTCTCCGATTGGGGGGGTATAAATTGCCACTGGAATTCAATTTCGGATGTTGGACAATGCCGCTATAACGATGACCCAATCATTAGACTGGACTCCAATCACGCCTTGCTTGAGGACAAGATATTCTTTGAAAACGGAACAGTTGCGAACTTGATGAGTTACATCACTCCACCGTACGAGGATGTCACTTCGAGACGGGGAATCACCGACTCTCAACTCGACATGATTCGCTTTTCCTCCAATTCGCCAATGCGGATGCTCCACACCAACCACTGCCTCGGCACGGCCCTCTGTGGAGAAGACGAACCACCCGACGACCAGGAAGAACCTCCCGACGACCAAACCGGTGACAATGGAACTGACAACGGAACTGGCGATGATGTTGACACCACCCCACGAATTTCACTGTGGCCGGGCAAGGTGAACCAGCACAACGAGAATGGCACTTGGATGACCGACCCGGACGGCGTTTCAGGCGGTCATCCGAGCAGCGAATACTCCAACGACTACGGCGACCGAAAGGTCGAGTACTGCCAGAAGTTTTGGCCGACAACCGAACGAATCTTGCTACAAGACCATAGGGAAACCATCACTTTCTACACAGAAGGAAATCAGGTCGCCTACAACAGCACCAAGGATGTATGGATTTGTCAGACGGTTGATGGCGGGATTCCTGACTTTGAACCGTCCGACAACCCGCCTTTCCAGCCGGGTGATGGCGACGAGGAGTTGCCTGAAACTCCAGATGATTACGACGATGATTACGGCGACGACAGTTCAGAGACGGATTGGAAACTGCCCGGCTTCGGACTGCCTGCGGCGCTCACGATGCTAGCCGCGGCTGCTATCCTTCGACGCCGGCGAATTGAATACTGAGCCGCCTTTGGCGTCGTATATCTGACACTGCCCCACTGTGGGAATGTGTTGTCGGAGGTGCGAATTTGCAAAGCCCGCCCGTAGGAAATCCGTTCACCCAAAACGAGGGTGTTTCCCTAATTGAGCCGAAGATAGCGGCCAAGTTGTCGAAGCAGTCCTACCAACTAGTCGGAGAGCACGGCGGCGTCAAGGTATGCCACTGGACCAAGGAGGACCTCAAGAACGACCGCCACTGCTACAAGGGGACATTCTACGGAATTGAGTCTTCAGGCTGCATGCAGATGGCGCCCAATGTCGACACCTGCAACCTCGCCTGCACCTACTGCTGGAGAGAGCCACATTCCGAGACACTCAACCGAATCGACGACGACCCGGAGCACCTCTTTTACGAGAGCGTGAGAGGCCATCGCCGCCTTCTTACCGGCTTCAAAGGAAACCCAAATGTCCCACTCGAGAAATGGGAGGCAGCGCAGAACCCGAAACATGTCGCAATCTCCCTAAACGGCGAGCCGACCCTCTATTCACGGCTCGGTGAATTTTTGGAAATTTGCCATGACCACGGAGTGAGCACTTTCCTAGTTACCAACGGCAGCCTGCCGAAGGTGATTGAGAATCTCGACCCGCTTCCGACCCAACTCTATGTCAGTGTGGATGCGCCGAACAAGGAACTCTTCAACAAACTCTGCAAACCGAAGTTCAACCAGAACGCGTGGGAAAAACTTGAGGAAACGCTCGCTATCCTTCCCTCCCTCGACACCCGCACGGTCTGCCGCCACACCCTCATCAAAAACCACTCACTGGGCCATCACGAGGACTACGCGAGGCTGGACAACATCGCCGACCCCAACTTCATCGAGGCGAAAGGCTACGTCTATGTCGGCCACTCGCAGAACAACCATTCGATTGACGACATGCCTGCACACACTGAGGTCATGGAGTTCGCCCACAATCTCGCCCCACTGGTCGGTCGTGAGGTTCTTTCGGAAAGGCGAGAGAGCCGGGTCGCCCTAATTGGCAAGGAGATGATTCCGGTCACCCTCCCCACTGCCACTCGGGAGTTTCCAAAGGATTTGGGGATAGCGCCGCCGCAGAATTACCGACTCCCAACGGTGTAAACTCGATTCAAA
>CAUZUN010000067.1:0-5402 GCA_963583115.1 Candidatus Thalassarchaeaceae archaeon | reverse complement strand
GTATAGAACTAGAACGGCGATGACCGCCCACGCCTCCAACAATCCGGTGAAGTCGACATCGAACCCAACAACCTCGAGATAACGGAGTGCGGTCAATACAACCGCCCCGCGTGGAATCGCCACAAGGAGGACTCCCAAGAGACATAGCAGCGCCCACTTGCTCTTGAACCGGAAGATTCCGAGTATCATACCCAACTTTTCATTCATGGTCACCTTCACTGGTTCAGGTTTCTTCTCAGCCCTCAACATCCAGACAGGCCACGAAAACTCATCCCCTTCGAATCGGTTCACCATCCAGGCTCCGAAGAAGAGTGCGGGTACTGACACTACTACGATTCCCAGCATCGCGTATGTCGTCCCCATCGGTAGCAACCAGACATATAATCGGCTGCAGACCATTGAGCCGACAGCAGCTGCAAATGAGGCAAATGCGTAGAGGACTCCAAGAAATTCCCCTTTCTGTTCGGGGAACCACTCGGTACCCACAGCCACGCCGACTCTCACTGTCGCGAAGAGCGCTACTTGCACGGTCGAAGCGATGATGTAGGCCTCAAGTGGCAGGAACGGGAAGCTCAGCATCAGTAGTGCAGCGCCACCAACCCCGAAGGTCATCATCTGTTTTCGATGCCCCCACTTGTCGGCGATGGCCCCCCAGAGAGGCCCGAACGAGCCGAGCGCGAAGGCCAACAGGGCGAGGTGGAGGATGACCACATCTTCGGAAGCACCCAACTCACGGGTGTGGAACGAGTAGAGGATGAGGGCGTTGTTGATGCCGGCGATTAGGAAGGTGGTGGCGATAATTAGTCGCTTCAGGTCCCCTTCTTTCCGTGGTCCGTGGCCCAATTCCTTGGCCTTTTCTTCCAAGGTCCGGAAGCGTCCCATGAGCCAGAAACCGACTCCGATGAGGATTGGTATTGTGAGATAAAACAGCGTTGACTTGAGGCCACTCGAGAGAATGCTTGGCCCCTTCTCGTCCATGTGAATGACCACCTGCTCGGTCTTTCCAACATAGCCCGATGAGTCGTTCCACATCACATGCGCCGTGAGAATCACGCCATCGTTCCACTCCTCAAACTCGAAGCGGTAGACTCCGCCTTCGCTTGTCGTCCCGTCTTCAGTCGGAGAGATGATTCGCTCTTCGTAACCATCGATTGCGTGTAGCACCAGAGTATCTTGGTCCAACTGTTCCTCGCCCAGTGCCCACCTGACTTGGACTGCCCAAATGACCTCCGTTCGCGAGTAGTTTTCGTGCTCGCCTCGGAAGGGTGTTCCCTCACTCTCAAGGTAGGGGTCGTCGATTTGGTACATCCCCGCCGAGATGGAGAGGTTGGTCGGTGTAGACTCTGAGCCCCAGTGGATTGTGCAGTCGCTCTGTTCAATCAGTGGAATTGCACCACTGTTTACCGTCCATTGAATTCCTATTGTCTGGTCCTTGCTGATGTTCTCTGGTAGGTTACTGCCTGTAAAATCTACTTTCTGGGGGACTTCATTAAGATCAATGTTACCACTATTCACCTCATCGATTGAAGTACCATCGAGGAAAATCTCCAAGTCAATGTTGACACCGCCGTTTCCGCTCGCCCAGAGTGAGAGGTTCCAGTCCTCGCTGCCGAGTGGAGAGTCTCGAATGAAGCCCTTTGTGTAGAGAGCGGGACCAGGAGATGAGAATGAGACTGCGCCTATCGGGAAGTTGTGAGTTGAAGTCGTTTCTTGTTCAATTAATTCGGCGTGAAGCGAATCTTGTCCCCAGGCGAATAGCGATATCTGGCGGACGGGAGGCTCGTAATCGATTTCTGGTGGTAGCACCTCATCTTGAACCGCAGAGGCGAGTGGGCTGATGAATGCGATGAGAAGCAAGCTGAGAACGATTGTTGGAATTGATTTTGTTCGCATTTTCACTCCTCCTCTTCAACCGAATTGAGCCTGTCTTTCATCTCTTCTTTGGTTGGGAAGAACAACAAAACTGCCCCTAAAATGAACGCCCCGTACATGAAAATCACTCCCGGTGTCTGCCCAAATAGATGAATGAACAAGGTTTCCAAAAGTGGAAAGTTGACCGGAAAGAAGACGAAAAGGAGGACGAAGCCAAGCCACCTGCGCGCGTTCATAGTCATTGTGCGTAGGGTTCTCAACATCAAGCCTCCCATCAACGCCGTTAAGGGGGTGAGGCAGGTCGCCGGGGTGCCGCGTCCATGATGTAGGGGTAGCATCAGAGGTTTCCAACCTCTTCGCCCGGGTTCAAATCCCGGTGGGCGCACTCACATCGATTTCAATCTCTCTCGTGCGTCCACCTGTCCCAATATTACTGAGTAACGCGAGGATTGAAAGAGGGAGGGCATGAGGCAGCGGTCATGAGGCCTAATGCTAAGCCGGCGCCGATTGACGGTTTGGCTAAGAATTCGTCTGATCTCATCGACGAGAAGCAGGTTCTCGGGCGTCAGATTTGGCGAGTCATTCCCTACATGAAACGCTATTGGCAGCGGGCGCTCGGAGGTTTTCTCACAAATGCGACGGCCCGCGTTTTCGACCTAATCCCATTCGTCGCCATCGGTATGGCTGCGGACTTCTACACCTCCGGAGTCTACACCGATTCTCGAATTGAGGCTCTAGTCTCATCAAACCCTGAGGTTGGTTTTGGGCTAATCATCTTCGCAGGGTTCGCCTGTCTGGCCGTGACGCAGGGGATAAGCGAATATCTCTGGCAGACGATGGGCTACAAGGTTCAGCACGACATTCGTATGGATGCAACCCACCAACTGATGGAGATGGAGGCGTCCTACTTCGAGACCCGGCAATCTGGAAATCTGATGTCTGTTCTCTCCGCCGATGTGGCGCAGTTGGAGGACATCGTTTCCGATTCCAGCACTAGCATCATTCGAATCATCATCACCTTCGTCACCGCACTCATCATCTTGGTTTGGATGTCACCAAAGTTGGCGCTGATCTTGTTCGCACCCCTCCTCTTCGTGGTACCAATGGTCATCTGGTTCTCCACAAGGGTCCAGCGGCGCTACAAGAAGCAGCGAGAGAGCACCGGCGGAATCGTTGCTATCCTCGAGAATGTTCTCTCCGGGATGTCGGTCGTTCAAGCCTACAACGCTACAGATTACGAGGGTTCTCGAGTGGATGGGGAGAGCGGCGAGTATCGCGACCAGGCGATTTCAGCATCCGGAATCCGGAACCGCTTCATCCCCGGAATCTATGTCGTTGCGGGAATCGCCTTCGGGCTCTTGGTGTCGGCTGGTGGCTGGTTGATGAACAGCGGCGAAATCACAGTCGGGCAGTTCGTCACCTTCCTTCTCATCTCAACTCGGATGACCATGCCGATGTTCATCATGGGGATGCTTCTCAACCAGTTGCAGCGGGGAGAGGCAGCAGCGCGTAGAGTGTTCGCACTCATCGACCTCGAACCGTCAATAGTTGACTCACATGATGCGGTGGATTTGGAGGAGCCGATTACATCGATCGCCTTCGACGGAGTCACCTTCGCCTATCCGGGCACGGAGGCCAATGTGCTGAACGATGTCTCGTTCACCGTCGACGCAGGTGCGTTCTTCGGAATCATGGGGCACACCGGTGCTGGAAAGAGCACCATCCTGAAACTCATCGAGCGGTTCTATGAGGTGCAGCAGGGCAAGGTGTTGGTCAATGGCAGGGACATCTTCGACTTCACCATCGAATCTGTCCGTGAAAAAATCGGTTTCGTCTCGCAAGAGCCGTTCCTCTTCTTCGGCACCATCCATGACAATGTCGCCTACGCGAGGGAGGCCCCCGAAGAGCGGGTCCGAAACGCTCTCGAGACTGCGGGCGCATGGGAGTTCGTCGCTCAGTTGCCGGATGGCATGAAGACGATGGTAGGCGACCGCGGCGTGCGGCTCAGCGGAGGTCAGCGAGCACGGATCAGTCTGGCACGTGCGCTACTGATGGACCCTGACCTGCTCATCTTGGACGAGGCTTCCGCAGCGCTCGACGCAGAGACCGAGAAGCGGATTCAACAGTCGTTGTTCGGAAGCGGCAACGGCGGCGGTCAGCGAATCACAATCGGTGTCGCTCACCGGCTCGCCACGATTCGAAACGCGAACGAGATTTTGGCACTTGTCGATGGTGTGATTGTAGAGCGAGGAACTCACGATGAACTGGTCCGAAACGACAATGTCTACGCCTCGCAATGGTCAATCCAAACCGGTGATTTGGAAGGGATGAATAGCCTCACAGATTGAAGTGAATGGATAGGGTGGCGAGCACATGAGCGGGCTCGACAAGTTGGGATGGGTGAAGGTCAATCCCGGCTCGGTGTGGCTCGGCAGCGATGACGGCCGTCTACAGATCTCACCGGTCAAACAGGTGCCACGGCACGAAGTCAGAATCGACTACGAGTTCGAAATCACTCCAGAAGCCTATTCCGTCCTGAATCTACTGTCTGAGGCAGGCATTTCCAAAGAGGAGTTTGAGGAGGCTGGATTACGACCACCCTCGGAGGCAGAATGGGAATTGGCAGATGAACAGAACGCCATCAGCCCATTGCTGGACCTATCGGAAGGGCTGGCTGATGAACGCCCGAGAATGGGTTACTGGGGGCAACGATGCGACGGCCACCCCCGTTCAACTTCTTTTCATGCCAAGTTGAAGTTGCAGCGCAAGTGGACGGAATTAGGGGCCGAGTGGGGACATGAAGCTCAGTTGAATGCAACGGAGCGAGATGCGTTGAGGGTGCGGCTGGTACGCGCCCCCGAGCCTGCGGATAACCCCCCCATGATTCCACAAGAGGATAAGCGCCCTATCCTTGTTCGAGAGGTGCTGGTCGCGCTGCTGATCGGAATCATCCCGTCATTCGCATGGGCTTGGCACTATGCGTCAACAGACTACATCTCGAACGGTTGGTTCAACCTCGTGTTTGGAGGTCTCTTCATCGGAGTGGCGAGCGGCTTCGTCTGGCGCCCCCGCCAACCCTCCTACCGCGTTTCAGAAGATGGGAACACGATGGTGAAATCACGGCGCTGATTTATCCCGGGTATTCGTTGAGAACCCTTCTTGATGTAAACATTAAGTGACGAAATGGAATGGTTTGAACTATGAAATTGATGGGCATCCAAATTCCGTTCACAAATCAAGATTATCACCCCTTCCAGTGGTTTGACGGCCCCGACACTATCAAAATTGATGCTGGGATATCAAAGATATCTTTCACCCAATCCTCGTCTTTCTTTGGTAATTTTATGAGGATTCTAATCGGTATATTCCTCTTCGGAATTGGCTTCATGTTCATTCTCGGATCCGCCTGGGTTATCGCAGGAGACAGTGTCATCGGGATGATTTACGAGGATAGCAATGAACCATGCTGGCCAAATCAAGATACTGCTATTACATTGTCAGATGGTGAAGTGTTTTGTAAATTTGAAACA
>CAUZUN010000066.1:0-5405 GCA_963583115.1 Candidatus Thalassarchaeaceae archaeon | reverse complement strand
GTAGTTGTCGTGGGCGTCGCCTAGCAGGTTGCCGTCTTCTGGGCCGCTTCGGTGTACTATCAGATGCCAAAAAGTTGTATATGAGGCGTTGAGAATCGTGAGTGCTGCAGCGTCAGTTCCCTCTGGAAGAGTGATTTCCCCTGGAGCGTTGACAAAGTGAGTTCCTCCAAATTCGCTACTGTTCCATGAATCAAGTAGATTCCATGTTCCCGCACGGATATGCAGTTGCACTTGGAAAGGGGCATTCGCACTGTAAGCAAAACCGAGAATTGAACGGGAGCCGACTTCAAGGCGAATCGAGTCACCGTTGTCAAATGTTGTCAGATATCCGGTCAACTGCTGCGATGGTCCCGGGAATTCTGGTCCTGACCAAGGGTTGGCAGGGGTCTCGCCATAATCTGTTTCGGCACTGGCATCACCGAGGAGTGCGATTAACGAGTAGAGGCCGGTTTCACCATCCATTGAACTTACCACCAACCATAGGTCGGAACCGGGTTTTTGTTCCAAAATCATCCATTCCGGGTGGGTGATATTTGATGGCGAGTTGTGAGTTTCCGACTTGATCATGTTTAGTTCTGTATCGGTGCGCTCCCACGCTTCGACCACTATCTCACCGGTGACGCCAACCATTCGTATGGCGAAGACATCACCTTCATCTGCAACTAATCGAATGGCATCTGAATCATCGGCGTTGTCAATCGAACCGTTCCAGTAACTGTCGGCTCCCCAACTAATTGCACCAGCACAAGTGGATAGGTTTCCACAAGTTCCCCCCTCAAGGAAAGGGTGACCATCCGCACTCTCGCCCGGAAGTGGTGGGCTCGGTGGTGCATCTCCGAACTCTCCATGAAGTGGGTCGAGGAAGATTGAACGGACTTCGATATGTTGGCTGGTTCCCGCTTCTCTTTCTACTAAAATTGTGACATTTCCATACGAGACATTGCCTTCAAGAACAAAATGAAATCGGCCAGAAGCCAAGAATTCGGTGCCGCTTGAATCGGTGACAGTCAAGTTCAGTTCCTTGCAGTCCGGCCCGGAGGTACAATCGACCGAAACGAAAAACGGGCCTGCCCTCGCTGAGATTGTCTTTGACCAGTTGGCAACATCGTCGTCGAAGTGGACATTCGATTGAGAGGGGTAGTCATTATTTTGGCTCGCAGAAACTGAAATTAGCATCGATAATAGCATCATAGATGCTAGCAGCAGGGGGATGATTTTCCGCTGCATGAGGCGACTCTCCACGCCCGCCGCATTTAGAATCATTCAATTACGGTGTAGAGGTGGCCCGATTCGTGACGGACACGACACTTGGCCGAACGGTCGCGGCGAGAATGCGATACGCCCGCTCAATTGCGCTTGGCGACCGCGCTTCCCCGAAGGCGAAAACGCCCGCCCTCCTCGTTACTCCCGGAGAGTTGGAAACCCTCTCTCCTGATGTTGCGCTCGCCCCCTTCATCGTCGAACACGATAGTTCCACACTTCCTGCCAAAATGGCCCTCACAGGCCGTGCTAACATTGCAGTTCCATTCGATGAGCCTGCGCCTCGTTGGGAGGCGCAGATGCAGCATGTATTGCCCCCTTCGCTTGAAGAGGCTGACACCGGGATTCGGGGAAGTCAAAAGAGCAGCCTCATGCCGGTAACTTGGCAGTCGTTGCGGCATGATGAGACGCTGATGGAAGAGGGATTTCATCCGGAGTTTATCGTGTTGGTCGATGCGTTGCAGATTGCAGGTCACGCCGGTCGGCTCGGGCGTGCTTTGGCGCTGTTGAGGACCCGATTCCCGCAATCGCTGATTTGGTGCCCAGGGATATCGGGTCCCGACAATTTGGCGTTGTTGACTTGGTTCGGTGTCGATTTACACGATTTATCACGCGCTCAACAGGCTTCCGTACGCGGTATATTCCTCACTTCGGAGGGGCCCCGCTCGCCGCTGGAAGAGGTCGGCGAAAGCGCAGAGATGGCCAACCAATTGGTCGAATGGGCGAGCGAAATTGCGGCTGTGAAAGTGGCAATCGCCAACGGCTCGCTGCGGGAACTCGTCGAAAAGCGAGCACTCAATGCTCCTCGCCTCGTCGAGCATCTTCGAAATCACGACAAATTGATGCGAGCCACACTCTCACCAGAAGTAGCCGAACAAGAGGGGCTCGACGACGATGCGATTGCAGTCTCAAAAGTGTTGGGCGGCTCTCCGCTGACCCGCCATACCAGCCGGTTCAGAAAGTGGCGTTGCCACAGTAATGTCAGTGGTCATGACCCGCTGATCGCAGATTGGGTCAACCGAATAGATTCAGAATATCTACCGCCGGAGGAACAGTCGAAGGTGCTCGTTCTCCTGCCTTGTAGCGCCCGCAAACCCTACTCCTTTTCGCAGTCACACCGACGCTTCCGCCGGAAAATCCGCCACCGTGGCATCCACGAAATGATGGTGACCGCTCCGCTCGGACTGGTTCCTCGCGAACTCGAAGAGTTGTGGCCCGCCGCCCACTACGATATTCCGGTGACTGGGGATTGGGATTCGGCGGAGATGGCGACGATACGCCGCCTCGTAAAGTCGGTCGTCGCCCGCACCGGATTCAAAGTCGTAATCGACCACTCCGGCCTCGGTTTTACCGAGGACGAATTGGGTGTTGAGGTAGTCGATACTAGGCAGGGAGAAGGGGCCGGTTCATTCGATTCTCTCAACCGATTGGAGGCCGCCACCAAGGAGGCAGCGGCTACCCATTTGGAGGGGGTACACATCGGTGAAAAACAGCATCTTCACTACCGATTCAAGTCGATTTCACGCTGGCTTCATGGCAGCGATTCTTGGCTCGAAGGCTCCCGCGTTGTGGGAAGGCCTCCTCGGTGGAAGTTGGAAGTGAAAGGGCAGCAGTACGCCATTTGGAACCCATCACTTGGTCGATTTTCGTTTGCCAAAGCGTCAATCCCCCATTTAGCGAAATGTGACACTCTTTCGAAAGTTCACCTAACTGAAGGCCCCGAGTGGAAGGGCGACATTTTTTCACCCATGGTAGAGCGCATCGAAGGCCAAATTCGGGCTGGCGACGAACTCCTCGTCTACCGTGATGGCAAGCTGCTCGGCTCAGCAAGAAGTGTTGCTCCGGGATGGGAGTATCGCGGCAGTCCCGGTAGGGTGGCGAAGGCACAACAGCGGCTTTGAATCCCCCCGTAGTTAGGGCGGAGTGGTTATCAATGGGCAGTAGGTCGGCGGGCCGCTTGAGGCGTTGACATGGGACGAATGCACAGTGGCGGCAAGGGCAAATCGGGTTCCCGCCGTCCTAATATCAGCGAGGTTCCTGAATGGTCTGAGCAAGACAAAGAGGAAGTCGTAGCACGAATTCTCAAACTCCACGAAGAGGGAAAATCGTCGGCAGTAATCGGCACAATCCTCCGAGACCAATATGCGGTCCCAAATGTTCAGTTGCTCCTTGGCAAGAAGGTCATGGAAGTTCTTCGTGATAACGACAAGGCACCAGATGTACCCGAGGAAATAATGAATCTCCTTCGCAGGGCAGTCAGCCTCGTCGACCACCTCGACAACAATCGCAAGGACTTGCACAATCGTCGTCAACTCGAACTCGTCGAGTCCAAGATACGCCGAATCGCACGCTACCACACCGGAGAAGGCAATTTGCCATCCGACTGGAGTTACAAGCGTGACCAACTTCGACTCATGGTCGAATGAATCGCTTGCGCCGCAGGCGCAAGCGCCAGAATCTGTTCGCTGCAGTTTGATTTCTGCCTGCAAATTGACTTACGATGTAATTCCGGTGGGCTGATGTACAACGCTTGTTTTGGAAATGGATATGCGGTCGCTGCTAGAACTTGAACCACTCAGCACTCTCGCTGATAATTTGAGAACGGTTGCAAACTCCATCATAGATTCTGGTCCACTTACTCTACTCGCTCCAGCCTCGTTTGAGGGTGCACTCGCACTGGCCCAATTGGAGGCGGCTTTTCTAGACAAAGACCTTCCATATCGGCGCCGTTTTCTGCCACGAGATGCACCCGGCGCCTGCATCGAAATAGGCGAGGGCAACGCCCGCGCTGAGCCAATCCCATTAACGAACTCGCCGCTAAAAATCAGATTGGTGCCGCTGACTGTGGTAGCATTACACGGCCACGACGGCGCTCCCCACAAAGGGACACTTTCACCCGTTGCTCAGGCCGCAGCACTCGGGGAAGCGCTCGCTCCCGATGGTGAACGCGTCCGTCGTCTAAGGCCATGGGCGCTGTCCGGAAATTGGTGTGCGGGTGGGCTCGACCAGGGGTATGACCCGGTGTACAGCAGGTTGCGCGACCACTTGCGTGAGGAGGGGTGTATTAGGGTGGTTTCTCTGCCGGAAGTTGACACTGCGAACTTATCGGCGCTTCCTGCATTGGATGCCGACCGGTTGGCCAGCACCCGAGAATCTTGGAAATCCCTCGACATCGAACAGAAGGCCGACGCCCTATCCACTCTCGCGCTCCCCCAAGTTCTCCAGACTTCCCCGAGTACCGCCCGGCTCGAAGAGTTGCTTTGGCATCGAGTTGTAATCGCTGGGTCGGAATCAGACCTTCAGTCGAGTATTGCGAAGTTGAGTGGCGAATGGGACGGGACTCCTGCGGTTGCAGCGGCGACCATCGAGAAGTTGCTTTCAAGCGACTTTTGATTGGTGAGTTCCGTTGATTATACGCTCGAAACAGTACAGTCCGTTTTCAATTCAGCCGCAATTGAAGTTCAGCCAACTTTGAGTCGAACACCACAACCGTCGCAGGGAATTTTAACCGGTCGGCGTTTACCGTAAATCGGATTACATTCGCCACACGCAGGGCAGTTCACCTTCGGAATTTTCTTTGCCCTGCGTAGCCCTCTAGCGGGCATGATGGTGATGAATGCTGCTTCGTCCGCTGCGGTATTTTCTTCTGAAACCCGCGGAGTCACAATCGCTACCGCCACCATCAACAGTCCAACCGCTGACACTGCGCCCAACATGAACATGAGAGGCAAGGCGAAGAAGTAGGAGTAACCCCAAACGGCGGTGAGGAGAAGCCCGGTCATCCAAACCCCGGCCCTCGGTTTAGTTTTCGTCAAGGTCATGGCTAGGAATCCGAGCAGCACGAGGATGGCTAGTGATTCGAAGAGCGCTGTGAGTGGCGCGTTTGTGATATCACCGAAGGCGTATGCAACCCTGTAATCAGCCAATTCCTCTTCTGTCGAAAGCGTCTGTTCTGGCACTGTGATTCGTTCTGCGAATACCAGCCGATTGTGCGAATAATCAACTCCGCTACCTTCGACTCCAGCGGTTCCGAGCATCATCGAAGTCGTCATGTGGGCTTCGATGGTCAATTTTGCCCAGATTGGCGTCGCTGAGGGTTGTGGTCTTACGAAATTGTCGAAGAGGACTCGCCTTTCACCAATTTT
>CAUZUN010000065.1:0-5461 GCA_963583115.1 Candidatus Thalassarchaeaceae archaeon | reverse complement strand
CGAGGTTTGCGGCGTTTCCGAAAGTCGGTGGTCGCCGCGTTGGCTAGCCCATCCGCTTCAGCGCTGGCTAGCCCATCCGCGTCCGGTGTCGACTTGGTGCACTGTCACGATGCAGACACGCTGTCGGTTGGATTGGCTACTTCGGGTGCGAAGGTGCTGTTCGATATGCACGACCTGCACCACACATGGGTGCTGATGCCAAACCCTCGTTCATTGGTGAGAAAAATGGTCGCCTCCAACTTCAGGGGGAAGATGCTCGCCCGGGCTTCTAAGGTGGACGCCGTGGTGACTTCTTCGTGTGGTTTTCAATCGTGGTTGGCCGAGCAGGGTATCGAATCCGAAGTCGTTGAGAATCGGCCGGCGAAGAATGAGCCGCTGCCACCGGCCGAGCGATTCACAGTCGGCTACCTCGGCCGAGTCCGCGAAGTCGAGTCATTCGAGTTGCTACTCGACGCCCTCAAACTAATTTCAGACGAAGCACGGCCCCACCTCATAGTCGCGGGCGATGGCACCGCCGCGCCTGCCGTCGCTTCGATGGTAAGGTCCGCAGTTTCCGAGGGGTGGCTCTCAGCGGAGGTATTCGGAGCATTCGACGACACAAAACTAGCAGAATTGATGGCGGAAATCTCAGTCATGTACGCCATGTATCCGCCAGCGCGCGGCAACATTCAGCAAGGTGCGCTGCCGGTGAAGATGTTTGACGCCGCCTCATTCGGCCGACCATCGGTGGTCAACTCAAACTGCCACATGGGAGAGGTCTGTGAGTCCGAACTCTTGGGCAGGGCAGTTCCTTGGGGGGATTCTTCGGCATTAGCGTCGGCGCTAGTCGACTTGGCGGGAGAAACAGTCCAACTTCCGCGTGATTCGGCAGATGAAAAGGAGCGTTTTCTTGAAGTTGTGGGCTGCCTTGTAAGAGCATAGTTGAAGTGACGCAGGGTGGGCGGTCGGCACAATGGGTTGGGACCAGTCGTTCGCCTCGCGGGTCGAATCGGGCGATTTGACAATCGGAATTGTTGGTTTGGGATATGTTGGGCTACCAACTGCTCTCGGCTTTCTTGAGGCCGGTTTTCGAGTCCGTGGAATCGATGTGTCAACGCGTGTGATATCTGCTTTATCAGCCGGTAAAAACCCCGGCGATGACCCACAACACGACCAATTGATTCCGGCCGCTGAAAGCGAATCTTGGCGGGTTGGTGTCGATTATGTTGATTTGTTGGAGGGCTGCGATGTGATTCTAGTTACAGTTCCAACACCAGTGACACAAGACCGGTCTCCCGATATGTCCTATATCCAAGCCGCAGGAGAGAGTATTTTTGACTCCATTCCGAAGGGTAAAGGCACAATTCTTGTCCTTGAATCGACAGTTTATCCCGGCGTGACGCAGGAGATTTGGCAGCCGCTGATGGTTGAGCGTGGATTTTCTGAAGGTGTGGATGTTCACCTTGCCTATTGCCCGGAAAGGTTCGTCCCCGGTGACCCAGAGCATGGAGTTCGACAAGTGCCGCGGGTTGTGGGTGCGACAAACGCTGAAGTTGGGGCTGACTTGCGTGACCTTTACTCCAAATTGACTAGTGGTGGGGTGACCTATGTCGGAGCGATTGAGGTTGCAGAGGCTGCCAAAGTTGTAGAGAATGTCCAGCGCGACCTCAACATCGCGTTAGTCAACGAATTGGCGCGGATTTTCCCTGAGTTGGGGCTCGATGTTGAGGATGTTCTCGATGCGGCCGCTACCAAATGGAATTTCCACAGATATCGGCCGGGAGTGGGTGTTGGCGGCCACTGTATTCCTGTGGACCCTTACTATCTCATTGAGAAGGCTAAGCGAATGGGTGCTCCAGTCGAATTGATTTCCAGCGCTCGAGCGGTTAACAGTGCAATGCCGGTAAATGTTGCCAATGATGTTACCAAGATTCTTTCCAAGCAAGGGGTTCCGGTTGTCGATGCCCGAATCCTCCTTCTTGGATGGTCGTACAAGCCGGGAATTGGCGATGCCCGGGAGACTCCAGCCGAGCCGCTCGCGAGGGCATTGGGCGAGGCCGGATGTTCAGTCCAAGCGTTTGATCCACATGTCGATGAGGGTCATTTCCCGAGTGAGTTGGCAACTTTGGTGGATGACATCGATGAGGTTAGTGAATTCGACTTAGCCATCCTTGTGACGGCCCACGATGCGGTGGTCAACTTGGATTGGGTTGCATTGGCTGAAAAGAGCGTACCGCGGCTCATTTATGATGGTCGGCGGGTACTTGATGGGTCGGTTGTCGAAAGCGCTGGATGGACTCTATATCGACTCGGAGCGCCCCTCTGGCCACCTGCTTAGCAGGTGTCAACCTTCATGAATCGAAGTCAACGAGCCGTTCCGAGGTCTATTGATGGTCGACCACCTTCCCAATCTGGGTCGAGAGCAGGAGATGCTCGAAGCGATGGGACTCTCTTCAATCGACGAACTCTTCGCCGACATTCCAAAGTCGATTCAGCGAGAGGGTCCTCTCGACTTGCCACCACCTCAGACTGAAGAGGAGATTTGGGCAGACGCTCAAAGGCTGCTCGGTAGTAATGTG
This sequence comes from Candidatus Thalassarchaeaceae archaeon, assembly GCA_963583115.1. GTDB lineage: Archaea > Thermoplasmatota > Poseidoniia > Poseidoniales > Thalassarchaeaceae > MGIIb-Q1. The sequence continues at coordinate 2,903 of CAUZUN010000065.1, read as the reverse complement.
GCGATGAACAGCCGACCCAATTTTCTCGGTGCCGGACTTTACCAGAACTATGTCCCAACAATGGTGCCGATGCTCGCGACTCGTGGCGAGTTCTTGACCGCTTACACACCGTATCAGCCCGAGGTAAGTCAAGGGATGTTGCAGGCGATGTGGGAGTTTCAAACGATGGTCAGCGAGTTGGTAGGATTACCGATTTCAAATGTCAGCATGTACGACGCGTCAACCGCGGCTGCTGAGGCGATTACCTGCGCGGTCCGAGTACACAACAGAAAAGCGAGCCAACCGAATGTCATCTATGTCACGGAATGGTTGCCCGAACACCGTCTTTCGGTGATTGAGAATTACATTTTAGGCTCTGGAATTGAGTTACGGCTGCTGATGACGAACCCCGATGGAACTGTGAATCTTGAACTCGCGGGCGCTGCTGAGGGGTGCTGTGCGGTCTATGTCGAACAACCAAATCCGTTCGGTGTCATCGACGAAGGGCTTCTGGAACTAAAATCCCTAATCGGTGAAAAAACTGCCCTCATCGTCGGCGTTAATGCCACCTCCCTCGGAATTCTCGAACCTCCTGGTTCTTGGGGGGCTGACTTGGTAGTAGGCGAAGGGCAACCATTCGGAATCGGGCCAACCGGCGGAGGTCCAATCTACGGATTATTCGCCTGCACGAAGCCCTATCTGCGGCAGATGCCGGGCCGCATTGTTGGACAGACGGTCGACGAGGCTGGGCGCGAGGCGTACACACTGACCCTCTCAACTCGAGAACAGCATATTCGCCGCCATAAAGCGACCAGCAACATCTGTTCAAATGAGACGCTGATTGCCCTGATGGGTGCGATGCACATGGCCCTGCTTGGGCCGGGTGGAATCGAAAAATTGGCGCTCCGAAATGCTGCGGGGTGTGAAGCGACTAAGCGAGCTGTACTGGAAATCGAAGGGATCGAGCTGCTCCATCCAAAGGCTGCACACTACAACGAATTCGTTGTGAAACTACCACAGACAGCGGCCTCGGCGCTCACCTTCTTGGATGAGCGAGGCATCACTGGGGGGCTCGCTTTGGATTCCATCAGCGAAGGGGCTTCTCCGAATTGGCTTCTCATCAGCGCCACGGACCAAACGAAAGAGTCAGACATTGCGGCCCTCACAAGTGGGCTTTCGGCTTGGTTGAGACAGTGGGAGTGGAGGATTGCTCATGAGTGACCTGTTCGCCTTTGCCGGTACAGAAAAGGCGGGCTACGCCCAGCCGGCACCGCTCCTCCCCAATGAAGAGGCTCGCGCCTGTATTCCCGACTCTATACGCCGCTCCTCACCCCCTAATTGGCCGAGGGCGAGCGAGCCAGAACTAGTACGCCACTACACTTGGCTATCGACGAGGAATTTCGGGATTGACACAGGATTCTATCCACTCGGTTCCTGCACGATGAAGCACAATCCCCGCATCAATGAGAAAATTGTCCAACTACCCGGGATGAACGATGTCCATCCGCTCGCCCCCGAATCTCATCTTCAAGGATTGATGGCGATTTTCTTCGAGATGCAAGAGATGTTGGCTCACTGCGCCGGCATGGACCAAGTAACGCTCCAACCCGTAGCAGGCGCACAGGGGGAATTCACTGCGATTCGATGTATTCAAGAGTTTCATCGAAGCAATGGCGAGGCGGGCCGCGACAAGGTCATCGTCCCCGATTCGGCGCATGGAACTAATCCCGCCTCGGCAGCGATGTGTGGCTACCAAATCATAGAGATTCCAAGCGGCGATGATGGGCGCCTCGACCTAGACGCAGTACGGGCGGTGGTCGGACCCGACACCGCTGCAATGATGATTACAAATCCATCAACTCTCGGAGTGTTCGAGCCTGACATCGCTGAAGCCGCAGAAATTATCCACGAGGTTGGCGGCCAGATGTACTACGACGGAGCAAATTTCAACGCAATTCTCGGAAAGACTTCACCCGGTTTGATGGGCTTCGATGCAGTCCACTACAACCTGCACAAAACTTTCTCTCAACCACATGGTGGCGGCGGCCCTGGCTCAGGACCGATTGGGGTCAAATCTCACCTCGCGAAATATCTACCGAAACCAGTTGTGGTGCGCTCTCTTGACCCTGAAGGTTTGGAGGGTTGGCGGTACTCTTGGGAAGACCCAGAAGAGAGTATCGGAAAGGTTCAGCAGTGGCATGGGAACTCTGCCGCAGTGGTGCGTTCGTGGGCTTTCTATCGGCGCTATGGACGGGAATTGGAAAAGATGAGCGAGCACGCAGTTTTGAATGCGAATTATCTTCGATATCGGATAATGAATCCGAGTCCGGAACAAGCAGAAAAAATCCCTGCGATGCCTATTGACGGAGCACCCGCGGAAGTGGTAAAACACGAGTTCACATTGAGCCTCAGCCCGGTCAAAGAAGCGACGGGAGTTAGTGGAAAAGATGTGGCGAAAAGGCTGCTCGATTACGGCTACATGTCACCGACGCTTTATTTCCCTCAAATCGTGCCGGAATGCCTGATGTTTGAGCCGACGGAAACCGAATCAAAAGAGGTCCTCGACAAGTTCGCCGACGACTTCCTCACCATCCTCGCCGAGCCTCCCGAGTTGGTCACCAGCGCACCACACACGACTCTCGTCAGTCGCGTCGATGAGGTTTGGGCTGCAAGGAATCTTGTGCTGAGACATCCGCTTGAATGAGATTTCCTTCGGGATTATTGTTAACGGCCGCCGAGCCGCGGCCGTTGTATCACAGGAGCGTTTGCTTCAATTACTTCTCAGTTGCGTGAGCCTAAAGGCTCACAGGTGATTATCATGGCGAATCGACCACATCGAACCATCTTTCTCGCACTTCTCATGGTGTTGATGCCACTGACTCCAATGTTGACTGCAACACCAGTTCAGGCCGGTGGACCGTACG
>CAUZUN010000064.1:0-5465 GCA_963583115.1 Candidatus Thalassarchaeaceae archaeon | reverse complement strand
CCCAAGCGACTATTCTGTCACCGTTGTATGGAACTGTTTCCACGCCGGAGTCGAATTCTACCGGGATGACCACAAAGATGCTGATGTTAATCTGTCCACTGTTGAAGAATCGACTGCTGTTTTCACCTGCGAAGAGCCGCAATGTGTTGTCACCGGCCGGCATGATTTGAGGCGCTGTCAACTCGATTCTGAAGTTTCCATCGCCGAGCCAAAGGATTCTATCACTGACCCCCAAATCGGTTTGGTTCCAGTACAAAATCATGTCAAGGTTCTCCACCGGGTTACCAGATCCTCCCACCTCGAGGACCCTGCCCTCGATGATGATTGGATGAAGCGACGAAGAACGGACAATTGTAGTCTCGATTGGGACCAATTGCCATGAGATGTCAGACCAAGTTGTAAGGGTGACCGTTTCGTTCGATGCGAGCCACGAAGATTCACCAGCGTAGTGAGCGCTGAGAGTGTGGTCACCGCGAGCGGAAATCATTTCGATTGGCACAAGGAACTCAAATTCACCATTTTGGTCGGTGATGATTGTATTGAGGAATACGCCGTCGAGCAGAATATCGATGCTGCGTGCATCAATCCCAGGCAATCCTAGCGCATCGGAGTCATACAATCGACCACTGACATTCCAGAACATGCCACGCGTCGATTGTCCATTGTCAGCCGCCACCAACAAAATCTCTGAGTGGTGAGCAACCCAAACTGTGCCGTTGGCGCTTCCATCTCGGTACCAGCCTTGCGCAGGTGCATACACCTCAATTTCGTGAGACCCAAGAGATGTTTCTCCGGGTACTGCCCAAGTGATTATCCAGACGCCTTCGACGTCGGAGTAGGTTGGACTTCCTAAGATTGGAATGCCATCAATTCTGACTTCTATGCTGTGGTTGAAAATCCAACCATCAAGCAAATTGTCCCTAATCGTACCTTGAATCACCAAATCGTCGTTGATTGCAATCTCGGTTGGAATCGACATTACGATGTTAACCGGGCTGTACACATTCCACGAAGTGTTCGTCGTGGAAGGGAGGTAGAAGGTGGTGCCGGAGAAGCGCACATCCATGCTTTGAGGGCCTAGAGGCGAATCTGCTGGCACTGGGTAGTAAATTTGGAAATTTCCTTGGTCATCTGATGTCACATTGGTGAGCCATTGATTGTCGAACCAAACTTCGATTGTCATATTCACGAGTGGGGTGTCAACGATGTCGTAAATCGTACCATCGAGAATGATTTGTCCCTCTCTGTCAATGTCGCCGCCTCCGCCGTTCAAAACGATGTAGGTTGGTACACTGACATTCACAAACTGGTCTGCCGAGCTGTTGAGGTAATACTCCGGATTCGAAGCATCTCCTTGGCCTATCGGGTCGACCCACATGAAGCCACCATTGAACAGAATAGTCACAAGATGGGAGCCTGCTGCGGTGTCTTCTGGTAGTGTGTACATTAGGCTGTAAGTGCCTGTTGTCGCGTTCGATTCGATGTAGGCCCCAGTGTCAATTCCATCTACTGAGAGATGAAGAACTCCTGCCTTGTCGATTCCTGCTTCTTGTAGGACTTGGCCCCACTCATCGAGTAGAGTCCCGTTGACATAGATGGACTTGCCAGCGATGAATTCGCCTTGCACCGAATCGATTGTGATTACAGTTGGTGCGAGGATGACTATGAGTGCCGTGTCTTGGTCGCCTATGACTCCAGTCGTACCTGCCAATCCTCCGTATGAGGCGTTCAAGGTTAGTGGGCCCGGTGCTGTGGTCCCGGGTACTGTTAGCAGAGCCCAAGCGGTCCCGTTGACATCGGTAACTGCCGTTGTCGAGATACCCAAATCAGGGAATTCAACGATTATTGTCGCGTTGGAAATCGGTGCGAGAGTATTGTCCTGTAACATCAATTGAATTGATACATTATTCCCTCTTACCGTACGGTAATCGGGGTCGAGACTAATCGGTTCCACAATCTGTAAGACGGAGTAGCCGCGGCTGTCGAAGGTATTGTTTGCGTTCGAACCGAGATAGTAGTTCACAGTCGGTGTGTACGAGGCGGTCAAGGTGTGGTTGGCCCGAGGGAAGTCAGTTGCAAGAGTGATGACTGCAGTCCACGAACCGTCTGCTTGAGCGATTGCGTTACTTACCGAGAAAACGGTGGTGAAGCCATCTATATCCAACTGGACCTGCGGAAGCAATCCAGTACCATCTCTAGCGATTATTCCTGAACCGTTGTCAGACACCAGAGAACCGGTCACATTGAATGTGCCTCCAGCGATTGGATTCGCTGCAATAGGGTCGACGACCATGATTGTAATCGAGCGAACGCTGATGGTGTTGATTGCGTGAGTTGTCGGGTGCATCACATACGAGCCGTTGTAGAACAGTGTCACGGTAATCTGGCCAAGAGGCTGCGTGTTAGGAACCGAGTAAGTGAACAGAACAGACCCGTTCGAGTCGGTCATGCCTTCGGGCATCCATGTGTCGTGGAATTGTGCTGCCACGGTGGTGTTCGTCAACAACCTATAGTTGTCAGACGCTTCGACCAAGGTCGCTCCAAATGTGATGTTCTCTCCTCTGGTCACAACCTCTGGAATCAGAGGAACTTGTGACTCAAAGTCGGTGACACCAATCACCAATATGCTTCGCTGAGCTGTTCCTGTTAGGTAGAATGGATTGCTCCCATCAATTACTGAGACTACAACGGTTTTGTTTCCGTTTGTCACACCGTCACCGAACGGGTCGGTTGGAACGGTCAAGTTGAATGAGCCGTTAACCGCTGTGGCTTGGCTTGTAATCAAAATCTCACTAGTGTCGTTGAAGAAGAAAACCTCGACTGCGACAGGCCCATCAAATGGCCTGCTCGCATTGTTAGCATCCGCAACAGTTCCTGTAACCATGAAACTTTGACCAGCAGTGACATTCAGCGGCATCGTAACGATTGTGACATCGCTTGGAACCTGAACCGTGATGTTGAGGATGGTTTCGTTACCCCACCAGCGAGTTGAGCCGCCGACCAGTGGGTCGGTTGTGTCGTTGTCCATCCAAACTCGAACATCGTAGTATCCCGGTGCCATGTCGAGAGGTACTGGCCAGTTGAAATTGGTAATTCCACCACTTCCGGAGGTCGCGGGACCGATGGAAACATTTCCACCACCCCAATCCCAGGTGAAGTTCACGGTTTCGCCTTGGACGCCCGAACCATCACCCACATCTGTAACAGTGATATTGTACTCAAGAGTATCACCCGCTTCGACGATGATGGCTGTTCTGTTGCTGGTCAAAACCAACTCGGATTCTAATCCGATGAGTGCTGGTGGTGGATCATTCATGAGATAGAACTGACCAACGCCAGTTGCAAACGATGAGAAGTCGAGTTGTGATGTTAGATTCAAAGCGCCTGAAGCCAAGTTCGCTGGCAGAATCACATTGACTGAATATGTCCCGTTCACTGGGTCGCTCCAGTTGTTTCCGAGTGGGATAATTATTGGGGGTGGAGGCTCGCCGTTTGGCCCGGGTTGCCCTTGACCGGGTAGAGAGACTTCAAAAATGACATCTGATTGATTCCAAAAGATTGTGGTCCCAAGCACATCGTCGGTGATGAGTCCCGTAATCGTGTTAGATCCTCCGAGGTGAGTCCAGTCATTTGCCAAATTGATAGACAGTGTTGCAGTTCCCTGCACCCTGAGAAGGCCGCTTGCATTTCCAGGCTGGTACCATTCTGAACCAGAAGTTCCATTCAGATATCCATTGTATGTGATGTTCCACCAATAATCACCTGCTGGCATGTTTGAAGCGGGAGTGAACTCACTAATGTACCAAGTATCGGGGTCGGTCGTTTGATTGACTGTAACTCCATCAAAGGTCATAATGAATGTGCCATTAAACGGCATATCAGTTCCACCTGTATGGTCGGAGAAACTGACGAATACCTGAGCGAGTTCACCTCTCATCGCCGTTCCTAAATTGAAATCCATAGTGACAACACTACGCAGTCCATAGCCGAACATCTCATTGTCATCTGTTGCACCCGGAACCGCTTGGCTGAATTGTAATATGACATCGAGTGGCCCTGGACCGACTTGGACATCAGATGCACTCATGTTCCAAACGATGTTGAAAACTCCGTTCGTGACATTCCATGTCGTCACATTAGCATGGCCACTCAGTGTGCCATTGCGGCGCATCAAAAGTGTGATGAAACCACTCATCGGTAGGGGAGTTGAGTCGCGGCTTACTACCGTTCCATTGACATAGATATTTTCACCTATCACCATCAACGAATTATTGGTTCCCGGACCCTCCAAAGTGGCGGTCATGTTAGGTGCCATGGTGACATTCAATTGGATAGTCAAGTTCTTCGGACGGGCGTGGTAGACGGGTGACGCCCCTTGGTCTAAATTGCCCTCATGCCATCCTCTGAATTCGATGACAGCGGTTCTCAAACCGGGTGCCTCTTGGTCTGAGAGATTCAAGTCAAACGAGAAGAATCCAGCACCCCAAACCGGTGCAGAAATTGTCACATTCGAACTTGTCACACTCGACGGATAGGTGAGATAAACAGTCAAATTGACTTTCTGCGACGGATCCATCTGTGGGTCTGCATCCCACAACATGGTGCCTGTAATTACTGTCGATGTTCCGGCACCAACAATCGGCGCTCCAACAGGAGATGGCGTATCTTGAGAGAGATTCACATCATCCTTCACATCAATAACGACCGTATACACATGGGTAGAATATGGAACATAACCGCCTTGCCGAGTTTCGACAACAATCTTGGCGTAGCCCGGAGCTGGCATTGCGAAGGGTGTGCCGTTAATGGAGAAGTTTCCGTTTGAGTCGGTTAAAACCGCGCGGATGTCATTGTCTGGGCTGAGCGCAGATGGGATGAGCGGATTGGTTAGATTCTCTTCCACTAGGTAAGCGTGCACCAGTGCGTTGGCAGCCCCAGTGCTGTTATTTGAGAATTGTAATGTTCCGTTGATTACCATGTTTCCAGTTGAGAGGTCCCGCTCTACTACTAGGGGGATGACACTCTCGTTGACAACTTGCACCTGTTCTGATGGTGGGCAGGGATAGATTGGAATCCAGCCCATGTCAAGTCCAGAGCCACTCTGTTCAAAGTGAACCTCGGACCAAGTGGACCAATCGTTACCCATCACTGCATAACCTGAGCCATGCCAAGTGCCACCGCTGTATCCTGTTGCAACGCGTGCGGGGATGCCGGCGATTCTAGCCATAGTTGTGAACACAGCTACGAATTCTGAGCAAGAGCCTTCTCTTGCATCTTCCAAGATGAATCGAGAGATGTCCTCCACAATCGGGACACCTGAACCGTCAAAGTTGAGTTTAAAATCGGCGTTGGTGGTATTCGTATCCTCTTCTGCGAGATACATTCGCAACGCCTCGACCTTATCCCACGCAGTCACTGCACTTGCGTCTGTGATCACCCCATGGGTTACATTTCGCACATAGGAT
>CAUZUN010000063.1:0-5575 GCA_963583115.1 Candidatus Thalassarchaeaceae archaeon | reverse complement strand
TGAAGTGGGACCATCCAGTTAGCGAAGGCGTTGATGAGGGGCATCGCGGCGAGGAAAATCATCACAGTTCCATGAATTGTGAAGAATTGGTTGTATTCGTCTTTGGTAAGGAAATCGTTGCCCGGCGATGAGAGTTGAATTCTCATCATCAGCGCCATTATTCCACCGATTAGGAAGAAGGAAAGTCCTGCAATGAAGTAAAGCGTCCCAATCCGCTTGTGGTCAGTGCTGGTCAGCCAGTCGGCAATCCACGGAGCGAAGGTCTCCCAACTGAACGATTCGGGATTCTGTCGATAGAAGATGTAGGCTACTGCAATCGAAAGCAGAATGAAGACGAGGACCATTCCAGTAAAGAGAACAGTCAAGCCGTTGACATCTGGGAGTTCTTCGCCTCCACCGCCCAATGAGGCGACAGAGTATGATGCAGATGCCCATTGGTCGTCACTGCTAGCTTGGTTATCGCCATTCACTGAATTGACCATCAGACGGAAGTCGGCTTTACCACTCGCTGGTGCAGCCCAATCCACAGTCCACGATTGTTGGTCGTTGCCAACCTCAGAATGAGTTAACTCTCCTGCCATAAGTTGAGTGAACTCATCTGCCGGAGTGAGAGTACCTTTGGATGCAATTAAGTTGAATCCACCGGTGTTAATCCGGTCTACTACGACATCCTCGGCAGGACCGCCAGTGAAGCCGAAGGCGAGATTGTATGTCACACCAGAAACATAGGTATCGGGTAGTTCACTACCATTGGCGAGGGTGAGGAAGGGCGACACATCGTTGCTGGCAGTACCGGAGTGGCAGGAACACCCAGTATCTACATTGGCAATTCCGGTCGGGCGAGCGTCAAGCGCCGGTGCGAACATTAGCGCAGCGAGTAGAATACCGATGAATGCGATTGTACGGTAATTTGCCTTCATCCAATTCACCTCAGTTGTGGACTTCAAGAATTGCAGTCATGTATGCGTGGTCGTCACCGCAGAACTCAGCGCAGTCAATGAAGAATTTCCCAGTTAAATCGGGGGTTACCCAAATTGCGGTGTATTGGCCCGGAATGGAGTCCTCTTTAGCACCCCATTGAACGAAGTAAGGGGAATGGATGACATCATTGGAGGTTGTGTTGAATCGATATATCATATCCTTTTTGACAATTAATGTGGTGAGTCCAGTGTCAGAGTCAATTCCAGTATCACACAATTCAGCATCCAATTCACCGCAATCAAAAATCCAAAACCATTGTTGGCCGGTAATTCCGACTTCGTAGTAATCCACGCCTTCGACACCGATTTTGTCTGGGTCTGGCCATACTTCCGAAACCGGGGCTATGGATATCCATGTAAGATAGATAATCAAAATAGCCGGGATGACGAACCAAGTAATTTCTAATTTCAGATTGTGGTTGTGCTTTGGAAAAACTCCGACTTGCAGATCATCGACATTGACATTCTCGCCATCCTTTGCCCGGTAGACGAAAGAGTGGTGGATGAGCCATCCAAAAGTGATGACGCCTACGACGACGGACCAGTCCCAGAAGATGACAAACAATTCATTGTATGCAGCACCCCCAACAGCCATAACAATCCCTCTCGGGCCGGCGGTAATGCAGTCCGTAGTTAAGCATTTTCAGCCGCCCCTATGGGGCGGCGCGGTCAAGTCCCCACAACTAAGTCAGCGAAAGGCTCGTCAGCCGCGCCAAAGGTTGAATTGTGAGGGCGGGATGGTAGAGCGAGGAACATGCGGGCGCTAGTGGTTGAAGACAACACGGTCAATGTCCGATTGATGCTCGCCATGCTGAAGGGCAAGGGCATCACGGAGGTCGAGGTTGCAGAAGATGCGAATCAGGCTTTTGAGGCACTTCAAACAGGAGCATTTGAACTAATTTTCATGGATGTGCAACTGCCTTGGACTGACGGCCTGCAGTTGACTACAGCCATCCGCGACCACCCTCTCGTGCGAGATTCCCGCATCATCGCGGTGACTGCATTCTCAACACCTGAGGACCGTCGAAAAGCATTCGACGCAGGTTGTGATGCATTTGTTCCGAAGCCGGTTCGGCGCGAGGAGTTGTATCGAACCATCGATGAGCAACTCGCCCTCCGAGAGGGATAAGCGACCGCGGCACTTTCAGCCAGCCTCTTCCTCCGGAGTATCGTGGACGGAAGTCAAGACCACTGGGAGGAGGTCATTACCGATGCTTCCGACGGCGTGGTTGCGTTGAATATCGAGTTGCAGCCTAGCGCAAGTTCAGCCGCAGTGATTGGAATCAATGAATGGCGGAAGAGGCTGCAAGTCAGAGTCACATCCCCGGCTCAAAAAGGGGCTGCGAACGAAGAGCTGGTAACCTTGATGGCCGCCGTGTTCGATGTTGAGAAGAGCCGTCTTTCCCTCGACTCAGGTTTGCGTGATAGAAGAAAGCGAATCACAGTCCGTGGAATCGACCGACAATCGGTAATCCGTATTTTGGAATCTGTGATGGAGGGGTGAAATGGCCACCGAGGATGATTGGAAAAAAAATCGAGCAAAATCTGCCGGCCCCCCAGACCGTGAGGTGAGATTCGAAATCGCAGGCCGCGCACTCGGGGAGGCTCGCAGGCGAAATAGGGAGGTTGAATCGTCTATGGGTTCTTCAGAAATTGTTGTGGACGAGGCGGCAGGTTGTCCAATTTTAGTCGAAGGAAAAAGGGATGTCATAGCGTTACGAAAACTAGGCTTCACCGGCAAAATCGAGAAGGTGAATCGAGGTTGGAACATGCCCCGCTTGGTCGCCTATCTGTATGAAAAATACGGCACCCGCAACCCGGTCGATGGTGGAGATGCCATCATCCTCCTGATGGACTGGGACCGAACCGGTGGCCGAATTCAGCGTGACTTGGCAAATCGACTGGAATCCCTCGATGTGAAGGTGAACATTTCAACCCGAAAGGAAATTGCTCGCTGCTTGAAACCTGAGGGCAGAACGGTCGAAGGGCTTGCAGCACACGCTGGTGAACTCAGAGTTTTCATCGATGAGCACGACTTTGATGGTGTGAGTGAAGAAGAGTGAGTTCCGAGCGCCATAGCGCTCGGTCAAAACTCGAGTCGAACGACGACACGAGCGGCCAGTTCTGCTTGGAGCCCCTCACGGATTTTGTCGAGGTGTAAAATTCGCTCATTCAGTTCTCGAATCAGTCTAGCAATCAGTCCGCGCTTCATCGTCAGCCAGCGAGGGTCGACCTCAGTTTCACGATGGTGGGCCCGAAATTGAGCCGCTTCTATCTGTTCGCGTTCTCTGTCGATTCGACCCATCCATGAGCGCTGGACATTGTGGCGCAGTTCAGCCAAAAGTGGTGCGAGCCGAGCCTGTTCATCTTCCAAGAGCCAGCCGTGAAGATTGTCGAGAGATTCCTCCAAAGCGTCTTCCTCATGGTTTTCAAAGGTGGTGAACTCCAAATTATCCAAGTCTGCCCACGCCGTCTCGGGTTGGTCTGGCACTGGAAGTCCATTTTCGTCGAAGAGAAGCCAACGCCGTACTGCGTGACGGTTGAGCGCACTTACAGTCCAATCGAGGCAGATTAGAGTGCGCGCTTCTTCTGGCCAATTTTCAGGCCGTTTCGTAGTGAGTCGGTGCGAAGGAGAAATCCCTGCAGCGCGCCAGCCAGGGAGTGGAGCATCTTCGTCTGCTTCACCGGATAACGGCTCTCTTAACCACTGGACGAGCGGGTGCCATGGGGCGAGTTGCATCCTTGCAGTAGAGCAGTTAGCCCCATCTCTGCCGAGTGAGAATTGGATGATATTCGCACTGCCACCAGAATAGCATCTCTCCATTTCGTCGAGCCAGCCGACGGTCAGAGAGTCAGAGCGCTTCACATCTGTCGCCCGTTCATACAAAGTTTGGATTGAGGTGTCGCTCAATTTCAAATGCCACTCGTCGTTGTGTTGGTAGAGGCTCGCATTCGGGTCCACTCTGCTCAGACGAGCGATGACCCATTCGACCAACTGTTCTGGCTCAAGGCCAAGTTCCAACCGCTCCGAATCCTCTCTTAATTGTCGAATTCCCGGGTCGTTACCAAGCCATTCTCGCTCTTCGACCGCCCTCTCTGTGAGCCACCGTTCTCTCTGAATAAGGAGTGAGTCAACATCATCTCGGCCGGTGTTTGGTTCCACCGCGGTAGAGAATTGTTCGGCCTCCCACGCCTCAACCATCTGCATTCCGCCTTGGCCAAGGTTGCGGCCCATAGGTTGACGGAGTTCAGTTTGAGCGACCAGTCTCATCGCTTTGCCGAGCATCGGGTCGAGCATTCCGATTGAATCTTCGAAAAGCCGGATTCTCCTGTAGAGTCTGTTGAGTATGGCGGCATCAATTGTGCCTTCGACCGCGAGGTTCAGAATTGTGATTACCTCAGCTTCCTGACCGAATCGGTCGAGCCTGCCGATTCTCTGTTCGATGCGCATTGGATTCCACGGTAGGTCGTAATTCACCAGTCGATGACAGTGCTGCTGGTCGAGACCTTCTGAGCCGACTTCACTGGAAAGCAGTACTTCGAATTCACCATTAGCAAATCGGTTCCTTAGATTCTCCCTTTCAGTCATTTTGGTGCTGCCGCTGAGCACCTCACAACTGACTCCGTCGGCGGTCAGTTTCGCCTTGAGATGGGCTAGGGTTCCGCGGAAATGGCTGAACAGAAGAACACCTCCAACTTGGTCCTCATTGAGGGAGTCGAACAACCAAGTTCGCATCGCCTCATACTTTGAGTCGACATCTCCCAATTCATCCGCCGCGTCTATGAGTTCGTCGAGGTCACCGAATCGATTCAACAGCCGATGTTCCGCCTCGCGCATTGTGACATCGTCGAGTTCATCCCCTCCTTCGACTCCAAAGTCGAGGACATTTCTAGCCGCCGTTCGTAACTGGGTCTGAACATGTCTTGCGAATGCTGGCAGCGAACTGCTGGCCATTCGTTCTGGAATCACAAGTGCCCAATCAAATCGGTCAGAATCTGGATGACGCAATTGCATCAATCGCCAAGTCCATCGGCGAGCCGCTTCGTAGAGTCGCCATTCTGCGGGTGTCATCGAGACATCGAGCGTGAGTGCCTCCCTGCGGGCGAGCCGCAAGTCGAGGTCACGCCGGCGAGTCCGAACTACCAATTCGTTGAGTGGCCGCAATTGACGAATTAGGTCGGCAACCTCACGCCGCCTCTCCTCGACTCGATTGCCGATCCAACCGAGTGGGTCAGAACAGATATCACGAGCAGTTTCCAATCGAGGGTCACCGGCAAAACCGGGTGTACTGGCGAGTGCATTGAGTGCTCCAAGAGCCTTTTCGAGGTCCGGCTCAGTTCGTGAGGTGGCATCAAGTGCCGTGTTCAGGAAAGCCATTGGCTGCATAGTCCTCTCAAAGGAACTGTGGTCCGGCCACCGGTCTGGGGCGAGTAGCGAGAGTTGGATCCACAATTCTTCGTTTGAAAGATTGACCGGGGTTGCGGTAAGAAACAGTGTCTGTTTGCTGTGCAGAGTAATCAATTGAACAGCATCGTGAAGTCGACTGCGCGGATTTCTGCAGTGGTGCGCTTCGTCGATGATGGTAAGCAAAAAT
>CAUZUN010000062.1:0-5592 GCA_963583115.1 Candidatus Thalassarchaeaceae archaeon | reverse complement strand
CGGTGAGAGTTCATCGCGTCAAATTCTATGGGATTCGGTAGGCAGCGCGGGGACTTCTGGCCGGTTGATTGGAAATGCGACTTGTGGTGGTGGTGAAGCTGTGGCGCTTGACATCGATTTCTTTGTGATTGGGCAACGGTTGACATCTGGGACTCACAACGCTGATATTCCCTACGAAGGAAACAGTTTCATCGAGGTCCCGCTGGAATTCGAAGGCAGTGGGAGAAGACTCTACGATGTGCGAATTGAAGGACCATTGGAGAGAATTACAACCACTGCCGATTCTCAGACTCTAACCGACGGCTCAATTGTCAATATCTCCATCGACCCGAACGGGTTGTTGTCGCCCGGTATGCTCGCATCGGGCGACATTATTCTGCGAGACCAAGATGGCCTCGAGCAATCGATTACAGTCGTACTGACTGCTGAACAGTTTGAGCAAGGAGGCGAAATCATCCGCTTCTTTTCCGACCCTTCGAATATCATCATGGTGATGGCAGGAATGTTGGCGCTCTCCGTCTTGCTTGGGATTTCAGGCAAAAAAGGTTCGGGTATGTCGAGAATCAGAAATGCTGCGAAGCGAAAAGTGAACATCGAGAAGTTACCCCGTGCAACCGGTGAATCATATTCTCCGACCGGAGGTCCATCGCGGCCTTCCGGCCCAAGGGGTGAGTACACCGAATCAAATGTCACTCCATCAAATCTGAAAGTGGATGTGAGTCAAGATGAGAGGGTCGAGATGCGCCCCTCAAACCTGCGGCCTGACGGTGGGGTGAAACCTAACCAAACTGCTGGAGGTGGCCAAGGTGTTGACCAGATGCGCCAAGCTAGCCTAGACCCAACTGTAGGTGTGGGGCAAGGTCGACCGAGCGGTGGTGATGGTGGTGCCGGTGGTGCAAACCGAAAAAGCAGCGCCGGATTTTCGGACCCGAATGCGATTCCCGATTTGGAAGACCCCTGAGGCCGTGGGCTGTCCAATTGTCCAGACTAAGGACAGATTTACTTTCATGAACCACGAATTTTGTGTCAGTCGAGAGTAGGCAGCGGTGTAATCAGATTCGGCCCATCGTTGGCGACTGAATTGACACTCTTTGCGACTGCAAAATGGTCGATATTCAAGGCACAGGGGTGCACTTTGTCGGTCGAAACCAACTCCATTGCTACTTCACTTCCCACGCTTGGGTCGAGCCACGCTGCCCAATCTTCTGGTGCAATCAGAACAGGCATTCGATGATGCAGTGATGAAAGATGCTCGGCTGCTTCGCAGGTGAGAATTGTGAACGATTCGATTGCATCACCAGTTGTCGAGGACCACGACGACCAGAGACCGGCGAGGGCGAGTGGACGCTCATCGAGCGGATGAATCCAATGTGGTTGCTTGCCGCCGACGGTTTTAGTCCATTCAAACCAACCATCGGCTGGTACGATGCAACGGCGGCGGGTGAAACTTGACCTGAAAGTCGGTTTTTCGTGAGCGGTTTCGCTGCGAGCGTTGAATGGTCGATGACCACCGCTCATCTGCTTCGCCCATGATGGTAGAAGCCCCCATTGCATAGGTCGCATATGTCGGGGGGCGTCGCCTTGGATTCCAGCTGGCGGCGCAGCCACTACGACCGGCTGCCAACGAGTTGGCGGGATATTGTAGGATGGCTCTGGCGTGATGGCGTCGGGCAACCGCTCTGAGTCAAAGTGGAGTGCGAGAGTTTCTTGCCCCGAATGGAGAGCGAATCTACCACACATTGGTTAGCGGATACGGTCGGTTGGCATCACGATTTCCCAAGCAGAATGGTTTTCAGTTTCACTATTGGTAACCTCTCCCTCTCCGACCGACAGGCAATACTTGTGGACGCCCTTGCTCATCTTCCCGGTGCTCAAATGCGATCGACTCCACCCCCCGAAGTCCCGTTGGCAACCGCCGAGGACATCCCCCTCACTACCATTCGTTCTTCAATCCGCATTCGCCATGCCGCTACTGTTCGACCCATGACACAGCGAAATCGAGGTCACACAGTCTCTCTTCCGAGCGGGGGCCCCACCTCATGAGAGGTGAAACTGAAAATGTGGGGCGCGCGTGGAACCAGACTCTCAGTGCCGGAAGCCACTCCAACGGCCATCAGCCGGAGGTCGGACAAGTCCGAGGTAGTGCCATGTCTCATTGTGATTGAAACCGCAAAGCCAAGTCTTGTTCACGCCGGTAGCCAATCTAGCAGAAAGACAAGCCTGTGCCCAATCGCTCGGTGCGAGCCATTCTGGCTGTAGCAACCACGGTGCGTGGTCCTCGCCGATTGGGCCATCATAGAGCCTCCATCGAGTGCCATATTTGAAGCCGGGGCGGGGCAGTAAACCTCGCATGAGAACATCCCGCAAAAGGTTGGAAGTAGCAACCTCGTCTTGCCCACCACTGAGCAGTCGAATCTCATCACGGTCAATCCAGGTTCCTTCGGGAATCGGTGCGCCGATTTGTTTCGCCATTTCACTCTCGCCGGGTAGTAACGCGCCGGATGAACTGTCATTAATCAGGGAGTCCAGATATTGAGGTAACTGAGATTCATCAAATCCTTTCATTGTACCCTTTGGGTCGCACACCTTCACTCTATAGGTGGTAACGCCCATTTCATCGTCTACAATCAAAACTTCTGCAATTCGCCCAAGAGCGCCGACTTCACTCGCCCACCGATGCAAGTCCAACCAGACGATTGGCTCGTCATCACGGACCCAAATCACCTCGGATTTCGGGTCGTTTTTTCGCACCTTGTCATTTCGAGCCCAGCGGAAAGCCCAACTCCCTTCAGAGACGATTTGCTCTTTTACCAGATGAGGGATATTTTGTGCAAGTACCACTTTTTCACCCGGGACTCTCATCGATTCCAAGGCGGCAGTTTCGTGCAGCAACCCATCCCTCTCTTCGGCCCTCCCCTCAAGCCACCCCTCGGTCAATTTCAAATGCCTGTGCCGAGAACAGAAGAGAACTTCGGAGTCGGTTAGCAAAAGACGGTTGTTGGGGTGTGGGCGCCCTAAGGTTGACTTGTCGTGCAACCGCTGTGCTGCGGGCCCATCGAGTACCCACCCATCTTCATGGGCAGTGCAAGGTCCGATACCGGATGTTTCCGCCATACCTCGCCGTCAAACCCTTCCGACTTGAGGCCATCGCCCTAATTTCGCCGTTAGTCTTGAAAGGCTGGATGGACTACAGGGGTCGAGAACATGGGTGTTCAGGGCAGACTTGGCGACTTCACGGTCGAGCAGCGCGTACTGCTCCACCTCTCAGACCATCCGCTTCAACGCTCCGAATGGGAAGGCAAACAAGAGCAGACTCAAGCAGGTATCAGCGAGGCAGTCGGCGTCGCTAGAAAGCACCTGCCTCGCACCCTCAAGCGACTACTCAGCGCCGGCCGGGTAGAGCAGGAAACCCGACATGTGCCCGGCGCCCGGCAACGCTGCCGTGTCTACGGATTGACAGCATCCGGCATCGAAGCAGCAAACCCGCTGCGCTCCACAATTGTTGACAGAGAGGTACTCACCGAGGGCGGCGAGACCACAATAGGTGCCATCGCCGGCCATGAGATTCCACTTTTAATCGTCTTATCCAGAATCGACAGAACTGGCAGGTATGACCCCGAACTCGGGGAAGTCGACAGACCGGAAGAGGAGGATGGCGGAACTTTGTATCGTAAGATTCTCCACCGCGCATGGAACGACGGCAAATTGACCAGCACAGAGCGAAACATGCTCGACGACCTCTCAATGCACCTCGGGATTGAACCCGACCGCTCCGACGAAATCGAAAAAGCGGTGATGGTGGAAAGGGTGGATTCCAATGAAGAACACATTCCAATTTTCATCGAAGTTCTCGAATGTGCCTGGTTGGATGGCGAAATTTCTGAAGATGAACAGGCGATGCTCGATTCGCTGGCCCTTGCTCTCGGCCTAGATAAGGGTAAAGCGAAAACTGTCCAAACAAATTGGATTGCAGACAACTCTTGAGGTGTAGGCTTCCGCTTGCTCATCAAAAGCTCGCCCGGATGAAATTCGATTGATGGGCGACCTTTCTCTTCGCAAAGCGGGCAGGGGATTCTCCCCTGCACCCCGTCATTCGATTCTTTGCTCGTTGGCATAGCGCGCGCTATTATTTGGGGTCGTCATTGTACAATTCTCGGTCGTCTCGATGCTCTTCGGCGGGGGGTTATTTGATTTGGAGGCGGCACTTCGCCCGGTTTACGGGGAGATGTCATGCCTGTTGTAGACGAGGTCGTGCAGGCGGAAATCGAGATCCTCCGCTCGTTGAAGCGAATGGTCGATTCGCCCTCTTCAAACAGTGTAATTCTGATGGGTGATGTGATCCTAGACCGCTACTTCCACGGATGGGCCAACCACCTCAATGCCTTCGCTCCCGCTCCCGTTGTCAAGGTAATGCGAACCAACGAAAGTGCCGGTGCTGCCGCCCATATCGCCCGCTCGCTCACAGACCTTGGAATGAAGGTGCGCTTCTTTGCGATTCTCGGCGGGGACGAAAATGGTCACATTGTCGCTCAGCAGTTGCATGA
The DNA here is from genome assembly GCA_963583115.1 of Candidatus Thalassarchaeaceae archaeon. Lineage (GTDB taxonomy): Archaea > Thermoplasmatota > Poseidoniia > Poseidoniales > Thalassarchaeaceae > MGIIb-Q1. The sequence continues at coordinate 1,048 of CAUZUN010000062.1, read as the reverse complement.
GGAAGGCGTGGACACCTCAGATATCCGAGTCGCAGCCCACCTTTCAACGGTGGCGAAGACGAGGATTTATGGAAGCAGAGAGAGTTTGATTGATAGATATCAATTGTTGCTTCAATTCGATGAGGAATCACAGGAAGAGATGCCAGAAAGCATCGTTCAGAGGCTGACTGATTCTGCTATAGAGGCGCTTCCTGGTGCCGGTGCAGTCGTGCTGAGTGATTACGGCAAGGGTGTAGTCAGTGATTCCGGCGCAGAGCGAATCATCACCGCTGCGAAGGCGGCGAAAGTTCCAGTTATTTGTGACCCAAAGTTGACCGGACTCCATCGAACTGTTGGGGCTACAGTTGCCCTCTTCGAAATTCGCGGGTTGGATTTGCTGCGCCGCAGAAATAATCTCAACGATGCAGAAGAGACTGCGGCACACTTCATCGCCGAGAACGATTGGCAAGGCATGCTTGTTCTCGGCGGCGAACATGGAGTCACCCTCTACCAAAAGGATGGGCCTCCCCTCAACCTACCTTGCCTCGTAGATGCCCCGATGCAACTCATCGGATTGCATGATGCAGCCGCTTCTGCGCTCGCGGTGGCGCTTGGGAACGGGCGCTCGCTCGCAGAAGGTGCGAGGCTTGCAAACGCCGCCTGCGAATGCATTTTGGCAGCCGAGGCTAGCCGAGAAGTCCTCGACCGCAAGACCCTCTCTACTCGCCTCGATGAACTCGCTTGGCAAATGCAGATTTCGGATCGGTGAACCGATGAGTTGGTGGATACTGCCGACCACGGCAGATATTGGATTGCGAGCGTTTGGCGCGAGTCCCGAGGTTGTAATCAGAGAGACAACCCTCGGCATGCAGTCAATTCTACTTTCAGAAGCAGGCGCGAAAGCCTTGCCACAACTGGTCAGAAAGACCGGACAGTGGAGTGTAGAACGGCAGGGTGAGTTAGACAGAACTCTTGTGAAATGGCTCGAGGAAGTGCTCTACCAAGCCGAAATCGAAGGGCGTTGGCTGGTCGATTCACAGGTCCAAATAGGCCAGGACAGCCTTGATGC
>CAUZUN010000061.1:0-5613 GCA_963583115.1 Candidatus Thalassarchaeaceae archaeon | reverse complement strand
TCGTTGTGGACTTCGTAATGAGCTTCTGCTAGTTCCTTGCTTGGAGTCAATTGCCTTAGGCCGACCAATCGCAGTCCTTTCCGCTCAAATCTACCTATGATCTCTCCGACCAAACCGCGCTGAACTCCGTCGGGCTTGACCATCACGAATGTCGTCTGCATGCATACCACTTGGGCCGGCCGTGAAGCCCTTCCTGTTTAAGCCGAACGGATGATATTAAGGCACAAATTTCACTGAATGCCGCCTTTGACATAGTGGCGAGTCCACTTTACCTTGCGTGGATTTCGCTTGAGATTCAAAGAGTTCTTGCGAGCCTTGCTGCTCTTGAACCAAAGAACGGTGCCATCTCGCTTGACGAACATCATGCCGGTTCCCGGCTCGATTTCGTGACCAGAGAATGTGCACACTCTTCGCTCAGGCATACTATCGGCCTCCCAACTTGCGGGCCTCGCGGCCGGTGTCCTTGAGCATCAGAATGTCTCCGACCCGAATAGGTCCGAGCACATTGCGGGTGATGATTCGACCGACATCTCTTGGGTTTGGGGCGTCATTGACGCGGACCTTAACCTGAGTTGCTTCGCCGGTCATACCGGTCCTGCCGACAACCTCGACAACTTCTGCTGGCCATCCGTCTGCCATCTAAACCACCTCAGTTGCTAGCGAGTTCAGAAGCACTCGAGACGACTCCCTTGAAGTCATCCTCAGCGGCCTTATCGACATTTAGCACAGCGATTGCAGCGGTTGCTCGGCCGATTGGCATTCCAGCGGCTTCACCGAGGAAGCCTTGGTCTGCGACATAGATGAATGGGATACCGCGCTCCTTGCAAATCATTGGAATTGGCATCAGCATCTCGCCTGGGTTGACATTCTCTGCCATGACCACAAGCTTAGCGTCACCACGCTCGGTCACCTTGATGACCTCGTTCATTCCTTTCTTGAGACGGCCTTTGCCATCTCGTCCGATCTTCTTGACCAGTTCGTATACTCGTTGCTGGACATCTTCCGGGGTTTCAAAATCTACATGCACGGTCATTGGATTACACTCCTCCTGTGGGGGCAGGCTCGGCGAGGGCGTGGCTCGTATAAACACACCGGAATTTATTCCGTCTATCTCGGAACCGGATATCTAACTCAGTGCAACGAATAGAATTGTTTTTCAAAGTCAGAGACCGAGTCTTTGGAGTAGGTCACGAACCCCTCTCGCGAGTGCGGGAGCACCCGATACTCTGGAACGGGGATTGGGCAGGGAGTCAGTGGCGTGAACACCATCCACATGGTCCGAGAGCCGAGTAATCGCCCCTCCTGTGAAGAGACCGTGGGTGCAGGCGGCGTGGACCTCCTTAGCGCCTTGTCGACGAAGCGCGTCAGAAGCCTTGCAGATTGTCCCGCCGGTGGAAATCATGTCATCAACGATTGCGACGATTGCCCCTTCAACATCCAAATCCTTCGGAATGTGTTCAATCGTGTGGGCATCGATCCTAATTTTTTCAAGATAGGAGAAATTGCAGCCTATCATCTGGGCGACATGGCTGGCCCTCTCAATCGCCCCTTTGTCTGGACTCAAGATGAAATCTGGACTTACTTCTCGTTGAAGATGGTCGGCAATTTCTGGCATTGAGGAGACGAAAGCGACTGGGGTTTCTAGCCCTTCAAGAACTGCTGGCGCGTGGAGGTCGAGTACGATGAGACCATCCAAATGTTGAGCGAGTAATTTGACGATGAGTGCTGCCGAAACTACCTCACCTCCCTGAAACCGCTTGTCTTGTCGACTATACCCGAAATAGGGTACTGCAAGGAAGATTCCCGGTCCTGCCGGTGCCAAAATTTCGGGCCCCTCGCCCTTCAAATTTTTCAGGTCTCCCGAGCGTACATCGTGGACCGCTTCCAACATGAGAAGTGCTTCAACGATGCCTGAGTCTGGGAAGGTGGTAGCGACGATTACCACTGGCTCTGAGCGAACCGCGTCAATGCTGTGGCTGGGGATTCTGACATACCCTTCAGAGTCGGGGAAGCGACGCGCTTCGAGTGGATGGTGTTCCCAGCCGAGGTCAGCAGCAAGAGCCGCAGCCAACTCGCCAGAGTTGCTCCCTGAGACTACCGGCATCCGCTCCCCTCATGCTCTGCGAGCACAGGGCCGTTCAAGTCTTTTCCGAATGGGTAGGGGTCGATTTCATGAGTGGCGAATCAGGATTTCAAGCGGATTTGAACACCTTCGATTGTATTTGCGTGTTCGAAACTCTTAGCGCGAACGGGTGTGATGATTTCCATCGTTCAATTCGCGCGGAGTTCAAATCCTGCTCGCCCGCTTGATAGTGTTGTGAATGAGCGAAGCGTTGTGAATGGGCGAAGCAGGATTTGAACCTGCGACCTCCCGGTTATCAGCCGGGTGCTCCAACCAACCTAAGCTACCCGCCCAAGGGCGAGTCGGCCGACCAACGGTTGCGAATTAACGATGCCGGTTGGCTCGTTTACTCTTCTTCAGTGAGGTCGGAGTTCAGTTTCAGGTAGGACGGTAGCCCCATCATCTTGTCAAAAGTCCTAGACAGTACAATCTCATCTAGCCTAGCGCGAGTGCGCGCAAGGAAGCCGACTGGCACATTGACGGTTTCTCCGAGTCCATATCGGCGTCGAACATTAAAACGGGTTTTGACAACGACGCCTCTGTAGGATCGCTTGATTTTCACAAGTCCGATAACGACACCGAGTTCAGTTCCCTGGCTGTCCAGGACAGCTCGGTCCAGTAGTTCATCTGGTGAGTAAAGTTGTTCATCAATTCTCACGGTGTTCCTCCACCTCCTCTGTAACTCTCTCATCGATTTTGACAACTTAACGGACCCATCTGCCTGGATGCTATGTAGCAATTCTTTCGACAATGGTGCGAATTCTGCGGGCTTCCGCATGAACTCATCCGCTACTCCCGGCTCGACGAGTAAGCGCATTGATTGCACTCTATCCTCGTTCGGGTGGTACCTCTCTCCGACTATCACTCCTACACGGGTTTGGTTTACGAAAACCTCCCGCTGCAACAACTCCTGTATTCTGAATGAATCTTCTGACATTTTTTTACACAACCATTTCTTCCGGTGCATCCCATCACTCGGTTATAGACCGACCAACAGAATCAGTATATTAACTATCGCCCGTATGAATAATGTTGATAATCAATTGAAAAAGGCGGATAATCTTTGACTACCCAATTGGCTAATTGTGTTTTGAGCCGAGCCTCTAATAGTTGATTTTCAATTGGTAAAAGGTGAAACAGCACCAAAAGTCCCCAATACGGATAACGCTAAACAGGTACGGCATCAAAGTCGCGCATCCAATTGGAATATCGGATAATTGTTCAACTTGTTAGGGTCCCGCCCAGTTGCGCCGAAGAATATCTGGCGTTTCGGTGGAAAGTCAAAGAAATCAATTCATTCTCATGCAATCTTTCCTCTTCTATCGTTTACTTCCAATGGCTTTGGTGAATTCGAAGAAGAGCAGTCTTTTGGAAGAAGGTATTTTTCAATAGGAAAATTGAAAATTCAATAGCAAAAATGACCTCTTCCTCCACTATAAAACCGGGGGTATATTGAGAGCAACTGCTCGCGTAGGCAATCCAATAAAGCGGCCATGCTCGCAACGGTTGCATGGCTGAATGCACCCCCGACTCAGTTCACTCAACTCTTTCCAAACACATTCTTGCAGATGGCTACGAATTCGTGGTAGATTTGGACCGTTCGAAGGGCAGTCGACTACACGACAGTAGAGCCGACCGCGACATTCTCGACATGTTCTCCTGCTTCTCTTCGCTACCCATTGGATGGAACCATCCCAAGTTGGTCGCGATGGAAGCCCGGCTCGGCCGAATTGCGGTCAACAACATCACCAACAGCGACCTCTACTCCACCGAAATGGCTGAGGCCATCGACACCATCGGAAGACTGGCAAAGCCAGACCATATGTCGCACATGTTCTTCATCGCTGGAGGTGCCCTCGGCGTTGAGAATTCACTGAAGGCGGCAATGGATTGGAAACAACAGGACCGTACTCGCAAGGGGCTCGCCGGAGATGATTCATCCCCAATGGTGAGCATCGCCCACTTCGATGAAGCGTTCCATGGCCGGACCGGTTACACGATGTCGCTAACCAACACGGACCCGGCCAAAACAGACCGCTTCGCAAAGTTCGATTGGCCACGGATTCCAAATCCGAAGATTCAGTTCCCAATCAATGAGTCCGAATCTGCTCGCCTTGACAGAGTAGAGGCCGAGGCAATCGACTCGCTCCACTCGGCTGCAGACGCGACTCCGGACCAGATTGCCGGTGTCATCATCGAGCCAATTCAAGGCGAAGGTGGTGACAATCACTTCCGTCCACAATTCCTCCAGGCGGTTGAACAAGCAACCCACGATATAGGCGCACTCTTCATCGTGGATGAGGTACAGACCGGCGTAGGGGGCACCGGAAAGATGTGGTCGTATGAGCACTACGGAATCAAGCCTGACCTATTGGCGTTCGGCAAGAAAATGCAAATTTGTGGAATCATGGGTGGCGCACCGATTACTGACAACGAAGACAATGTATTCGAAACCAGCAGCCGAATCAACTCAACTTGGGGCGGTAATTTGGTCGACATGGTGAGAGGCGCAGCTTGCCTAGAAGTCATTGAAGAAGAGGATCTTCTCTCGAACGCAACCAAAGTCGGCGGTGACCTGCTAAAGGGGTTGGAGGAACTTGGTCAGCGTCATGATATCATCACAAATGTTCGCGGTAAGGGACTTTTCGCAGCCTTCACACTACCAAACATGGCAATGCGCGATACCTTCCGAATGCAGGCTTTAGACGACGGGCTCCTCGCTTTGAACTCTGGATTTGACAGCATTAGATTGCGGCCCTGTCTCAACTTGTCTACTGATGAGGCTGATGAGGCGCTGGCAATCTTTGAAAAGACTACGAAGAGCATTGAATCCTTACAAGTCGCTTGAGGTAGTTCGATGGTTCAAGTCCGCCTACAAGGGCGCAATACCCCATTTGGAACTGCTTTGGCGGAACGCCTTGAACGAGTTGGAATCGAAACAAACTCTGATAGCGGAATCAGTATTTGTTGTTGGGAATCGGAAGCACAGGGGCCGGAAAACGAGATTTTTGACCTTTTTATTCGGCCTACTAATTCACCGAAACCTCACACCGATCACAAATGCACGCTAACCCTCCATGACCTCTACATTCCAAGTGGGGTTGGAGGATGGGGTCCACCGGAAATCACAGACCGTCTCAAATGGTTGGAATCGAGTAACCGAGGCGGTGTGAATCCACCAGCCGATGAAGCAGAGGGGGTGAATTCCATTTCGCAAGAAGAACCACCAACAGGAGAAGAACCACCATCAGGGTCACCTCGTCATTGGGTACACATTCGGGATGCAGTCGATGCGGTCGCAGCGCTTCTAGATGACTTGCCCTCAGGACGAATCGAAATGTGTGGGCGTAGATGTTGGAGTCATCACGCTTTGTCTCAGGAGTTGGATATGTTGTGGGAGCGTTATCAAGCCGCAGTAGACCATTCCTTCAAAATTGAACATCTTGTTGTTTCCGAACCGAAAACTGAACCTACTGAGAAGGTTGAGAGGC
>CAUZUN010000060.1:0-5628 GCA_963583115.1 Candidatus Thalassarchaeaceae archaeon | reverse complement strand
GAGGTCTGCTGCCCACCAGTCCCGATTATACGCGCTAGGAATCAAATTCTTGTTGTTCTCAAGGAACTCTCCGTAGCCGAGCATTAACTCGCCATTGTCCCAAATTGTCCCTACTTCTTCTGCTACGCCTCGCAACTGCTCGACGAAATCAATTCGGCCGAAACGCCCATCGCGAAGCAGCAAACACGGCCCCTGTAATTCATCTGATGGAGTCACGGCACACGCCTTTCCTGGCCGTTCAATTTTCATCTGCGTACCTACCGCGATGAACTTTCCAAGCGCTTCCATCGTGACTGGAGATAGAGCACCCGCGGCAAGACCGGTCGCTCGAGTCCGGCCATATCGAAATCTGAAGCCACCCGGTCTAGAGGGCTCTCCAAAGACCGGGCGCCCTGCAATGATATCCTCCATGAAGCGGGTATTCGGCTTAACTCGCCGACGCTTTTTATCAGCACTATCATCGCCATCCGATTTTCCTTTGTTAGCGAAGTGACTGATGAATTCCCACCCTTCGACTTTCAGCCGCTCAGTATGTTTCTGGACCTTTGGTGCCTTCAAGCAGAGTCCTTCTCCGATGACCAACAGGACACCGCCTCGAACTCGGGTCCCGTCCACATTCTCCAATATCCCGTAGCCGGCGCACTCCTCGTTCTCGGTCGACTCACCGTTTACCATCACTGGACAGGCGCGGACAATCATGTCGAGCTCCTCGGGTGTCGGTCGATACTGCAAATTCTTCCTGTAGAGCCCAAACTCCTCCTTCACCCTCTCGACCTCCTCGAAACGGGCGATGTAAGGGCCAACCCCCAACTCCCGGCGTACGAGGTCTGTAATCAGAACGGCAAGGGCTTGAGCGGTCCCCCCAGCAGCCCGGATTGGACCACAGAAATCGACTGAAACGAATTGTGAACCGTCCTCATTGTGGAGCAGCCTAACATTGCTGATACCTTCGAGTGGAGCGACTAAAACCGCCTCGGTGAGAATTGCCAAACCGACTCTTAGCCCGGTGTCAATCGCCTTCACGAGGTCGCCAGTTCGAGCATGCATTCGGTTGGCGACCCGCTTACTCATCTCGATGGCTGTTGGCTCTCTCTCCTCATTTACGAGCATCTCCCGGAGTTCATCTTGAAACTCGATTCCATCGAGATATTCTTCCAGCAACTTCTCGGTTCGTCCGGCGAGGTCTGCAGCGCGCGGAATCTCAACTCTGTCGACCATATCCTTGCCAAGAGCGCGTGCCTCCTCGGCGATTTGATAGACCACTTCACAGCGTTCGTCGAGACTTTGTTGATACGCTTCCATCTCAGCAGTAAGGCGCTCTTCGTCCCATGGATGCAGCATCTGAAATCACCGGTTCGCTCGCGAACATCCCACCTCGGACTACCAACGCTCAAAGTCATTCGCTCTCATTAGAGAGCGTCGGCTTACGACCTCAGCGAGGCCACGCAACCTTGATGCGCCCGGGGCGAAGAGGTGAGAAATGGAGAGAGCGATGTCAGAACACACAGCCGCGGTTGAGGCACGGCAGCGATTAGTTGAGAAAATTAGAGAATTGGCATGGTTGCGCTCCGACCATGAGGAGTTCACGCTCGCCAGCGGCCGAACAAGCCGCCACTTCTTCGATATGAAACCGGTCATGATGGACCCGGAATGCGCTCATCTCCTCGGCGTTCTCATCCACAGTGAACTTGAACAAATAGGTGACATCGATACTGTTGGTGGTTTGGAACTCGGTGCAGTTCCGCTGACTGGAATAGTGATCGCCAAGGCGGCCACTGGTAGCGACCTGCGCGGCTTCCTCATCCGTAAGGAGCCTAAGGGGCGTGGTGGCAGGAAGACCGGAAATCCTCCGGGGATAGAGGGCTCAACCCTTGAATCGGGCGACCGGTGCGTCATTTTGGAGGATGTCACAACTACGGGAGGCTCGGCATTACAGGCGGTTACAAGGCTACAGGACTGCGGCTGCGAAGTAGTCGCTTGCATCACCATTCTCGACAGGGAGGAGGGCGGCCAAGAGGCGTTTGCAGCGGCTGGAATCCCGCTCCACCCACTGAGCACACTTTCAGACATCGAAGGTTGAACCGAGACTCTTTGACAATTCCCAAATTCTCTATTTTTTGAACGAAATACGCCTTTAGTTCAGTTTTTAATATCCGAAAGAGGATAATACCCAAACCCCAACCCGAAACGGAAGGGGGGATGGCTGCCGATGAGTGACGATGAGCCTGCCAAAATCGTTAGGCGCTGGTTTGAGGAGGGTTGGAACAAAGGAAATCTCAATTTAATCGATGAATTATTCTCTCACAATTTTCGTGCTCAAGGCGGACCCCACGGAACTCTTGACAGGCTTGCATACCGGCAGTATGCTGAGATGGTGATTCTCGCTGCACCTGGCCTCCAATGTGAAATTCTAGAACTTCTCGAAGCGGGCGATTATATCGTGACTAGGGTACGCTCTGTCGGTACACACTCAGGTGATGTTGAGGGAATTGACGCAACCGGACAGGATGTTGTAACCGAAGTTGTCGATGTGTGGAAGGTTGAGGGTGGACTCATCGTTGAGCGGCAGAATACTGAGTTTGATAATGTTGGACTTGGAGAGCAACTCAACCGCAAAATTCGATTCAATCCAGACAACTGACCTGCCGTCAGAAGTTAGTCTAGGATTTGCTCAAGGCCAGTCCAAGACAAGAAACTCGCAGAACAAAACCAGAAGCTCCCCGAACAAAACCAGAAACTGGCCTGCAATCAATTGCAAAATTTGGCTAATGCCAAATCATCAGAAAGCCATACCGCCAATATCAAGGAGGACGGGGGCTCGCCCCGAGCCATGACAAGAGTGCAGATGCAGACTAACTTGGGTGAAATCACAATTGAGTTGTTCACCGACGAGATGCCGATAACAACTGGAAATTTTCTGGAATTGGTAGACAAAGGGCATTACGACGGTCTCCATTTTCACCGTGTCATCAAGGGATTCATGCTTCAAGCTGGTTGCCCAAACTCAAGTGACCCTAACTCTCCGGCCTGCGGAACTGGTGGACCAGGTTACAATATCCAAGATGAACACCCTGCCGGGGTTAGGTACTCCAATGAGATAGGAACTCTCTCGATGGCAAACACTGGTCAACCAAACAGTGGTGGCTCCCAGTTCTTCCTCAATACGAACCACAACGCGTTTCTCGACTGGTGGGATGCGAGCACACCCTCAAAGCATCCAGTTTTCGGGCGTGTAGTCGAAGGGATGGATGTTGTGAAGTCGATTGAAGGGACTCCAACTGATGGGCGGGATAAGCCGGATCAGCCGATGAAAATCATTTCTGTCAAGCGGATTAACTAAGCGGATTTCTGTTCGGCGAGTTCACTGGGCGCAGTTCTGTTAGGCGAATTCACTGAGCGCAGTTCTGTTAGGCGAATTCACTGAGCCAGAGAATATCGGGGTTTCCGATAGTCATCATCGCTGTTCGATGTAAAAGAGAGAAATTTTCAGTTATTGCACCCAAACCGTTGGGCTAAGCGTCAATTTATTAAGTAATTAACAACTCGGATATAGCATGGCAAAGCACCGCGCAGGCGATAAACGCATCCTCAGCATCAGTATGCCAGAGAAACTGGCGAAGCGGTTAGACCGACATATCGGGCGTGGACGAGAGAACAACAGGTCGGCGACCATTTCTCGGCTAGTGGAACTTGGAATAATAGCGGAGTCTTCGCCACCTGACTTGGATGTCGAGGTAGAACCAAGGCTCGCAGGGGGGGCTGCTGGTGAAGTGCGTCTCGAACAGGACACGATGGGTGAATTGGAGGTTCCTGCTGACCGGTATTTCGGTGCTCAGACCGCTCGTTCAATGATGAATTTCGACATCGGGACCGATGTGATGCCGCGCGCTCTGATACGCGGCTTTGGGATTCTGAAACAGTCAGCCGCACAGACCAACATGGACCTCGGAGAGTTGGAATCCGAGGTTGGTGATTTGATAGTTGCAGCGTGTGAGGAGTTGATTGCAGGCGAACTTGACAGCCATTTCCCACTAAGAATCTGGCAAACTGGTTCGGGCACTCAAACCAACATGAACACCAACGAGGTAATTGCGAATCGGTCGATAGAGATGGCAGAAGGGGTGTTGGGCAGCAAGTCACCAGTCCATCCCAACGACCATGTCAACTGCGCTCAATCGAGTAACGACACTTTCCCAACGGCGATGCACATCGCCGGAGCAGAAGAAATCCATCATCGACTTCTGCCCGCTGTCAAACATCTTCGCGAAACTTTGGCAATCAAGGCGGAAGAATTTGGCTCAATCATCAAGATTGGCCGCACCCACCTAATGGATGCGGTCCCATTGACACTCGGCCAAGAGTTCGGCGGATATGTCGCAATGCTCGACGCTGATATCCGCCGGATTGAGGTTGCGTTGGATGACCTGCTTGAGTTGGCGTTAGGGGGAACCGCGGTAGGAACTGGATTGAACACTCATCCCGAGTTTGCTAACCAAGTTGCAAGCAGAATCGCAGAGCGGAGTGGTTTAGGATTCTATTCCGCTGAGAACAAGTTCGCTCAACTGGCCGCTCACGATGCCGTCGTTGCCGCGTCTGGCGCACTGAATGTTCTCGCAGTCTCACTCATGAAGATAGCCAATGACATCCGTTGGTTAGGCTCGGGACCTCGGTGCGGACTTGGTGAACTCTCACTTCCAGCAAATGAGCCCGGCTCAAGCATCATGCCTGGAAAGGTGAATCCAACTCAAGTCGAAGCATTGACGATGGTCTGTTGTCAAGTGATGGGCAACAATGTGGCGATCACTGTTGGAGGCAGCCAAGGGAACTTTGAGTTGAATGTCTTCAAGCCGATGATGATTCACAATCTGCTGCACAGCGTAAGACTACTTTCGGATTCCTGCCGCTCGTTTGCTGACCGCTGCGTAATAGGCTTGGAGGCAAATCAGGAAATCATCAAAAATCATTTGGAGAATTCTCTGATGCTGGTTACTGCCCTCAACCCACACATAGGATATGACAAGGCGGCCAAGATTGCTAAGAACGCCCACGAAAAGGGTTCCACCCTCCGACAGAGTGCAATCGAACTCGGCTTCCTCACCAACGAACAGTTCGATGAATGGGTCCGCCCGGATGAGATGACTGGCCACGAATAATCCCTACAATCACACAAAAGGTGTTCACCCACGCCTAGTTGGCGAAATTTGAGAGGGTTCGAAACCTGTCGCTCGACCTCGACTGTCGGCGTAACCATTAGAACCGGCATGAACGGGACCGGCTCAACTCGTTGGAAAATAGCGACGGGGTTGGGAGAGCTGTAGGGTGGGGTTCGATCCGGGGAGGATGTCTCCCCACCCCACAGCCTCCGCTGTTTGCAGGTTCCAGTTTGCTTCCCGAAGGTCGCTCCCCTTTCCCTACTGAACAGGTTCCATCGGTCAGTTTCCTTTCCAATTTTCCCTATCCGTCGGTTTCACGACTTTCCACCTAAGTGGTGTCGATTCCCCGGGTCGCAGGTGGATTTCCCAATTTCTCCTTTCGGAGTTTGTTCGTCCTCTACCGTTTGGTTCATTCCTCAAGATTTGGACTGACTTCCTTCCGTCATTCCGGTTTGTCTTTGGTTGCCTTTCGACT
>CAUZUN010000059.1:0-5632 GCA_963583115.1 Candidatus Thalassarchaeaceae archaeon | reverse complement strand
ATTGGGAAGCCGTGGTAGGCGACAGTGCGGGCGTGTAGGCCTCTTGCGTCTGCCGCCGTCTTGTAGCCGTTGGCAAATTCGACATCCATGCGGAACTTGTAGGGCATGCTCCCCAAAAAGTGGAAATCGTCGTCGACATGGACCCATTCCGGCTCCGGTTCAGCCTGAATTTGATGGCCTACGATTGAGGGCCATGTTGTTGAATAGACAAGGATTAGGTCAGCATCTGACTCTTCGATTCGCTGACGAGCGGTGTCAAAGGCATCGCGGAGTTGGCGGTACCCCTCATTTCCGTCTGGCGAGAGCAGAGGTTGCGGGTGGGGCGGGACATAGAATCCGAAGAGGACAGGCTCGTCACTCACAGTACCAACTCCCGGGTTGATTCGTCGGGGTCCCAAGCGGCAATAACATTCCCAGTTCCGATTACCGACTGGTAGCCGTAGATTTCAGCGGAATAATCTGGATATCCCATCGCCGCCATCAGCCAAGTTAGGCCGCCACCTTCCGTTTCGGCCATCGTTTGCTCGGTGAATTCTGGCATCAGGTCGATGACTTCCTGCATTTTTCCATCTCGCATCAATTCGACGATTTTCATGTCCCAAACATACTGGCTATGGTTGTAGATATGCTCGCGGCTCATGTCCTCTGGGAGAGGGGCTTCCTCAACGAAATGGCGGTGACTGAGGCTGTGGCTTGCTACCAAGACGACCTTCTTATCCGACTCCAAAATGGCCTTCAAACACGCCTTCCCAAGTGCCGTCGCCTGCTCGTTCATTACCTCGACGGAGTAGTAGTGGCGGTTGCGGTTGGATGAGATTGTGACGATTGGCTTGTCCCAGTCGGGATTGAGCAGATGGCAGGAGGTGATTGTGCCGTAATCGACTCTGAAATCTGGGTTTTCCATCATTTTTGTGATGATGCCTGAATCGGCCGCAGCGTCGTGCATCGCAGTGGCAAGTTCAACATCGACATCCAAATCGTAGTTGTAGCGAAACAAGTTTGGGAAGACGGGGTCAACCGACTTCGACTTGAAGTTGGGTAGCCCGAGAAAATGGGTTCCGATGTAGGTCTGCCAGTGTGGTGTGAAGATTACAATCGCATCGTATTCAATGTCTTTCAGTTTACGAGCGAGTCGTTGGTAGCCCCAACGCAGCGTCTCCCAGCCCCCTTCACTGACCGGCTCGTTTTGGGATGGGTTGTCAGCATAGACGAGATGCGGCGGGTGAGGCGCGAGGCAACCTAAGACAATCTCACCCATATGCTCACGCCGCCCACAGGGCGGCGCTCTTTCAATGCGCCGCCATCACAAATTCACACTGCTCCGGCGTCGGCAAAGACTCAATTCCCTCCGCCGACGCGGTCACGACTGATGTCAAGTGACGATGAGGCCAGCGGAGGTGAGGCCTTGACCCCCGATGAGGATTCATTGGAAGGTGAGGCCTTGGTTGGTGAGAGTCCGGTCGCGGGTGAGGAGCCGGTCACAGGTGAGGAGGCATTGGACGGTGAGGCCCCGGACACAGATGAGGAAGCGTCGGTGACGGGTGGAACGCCGGGTGGACCGATTGGGGTGAAGTGGCAGGTTTGGGTGCCCGTCATGCTCGGATTGGCCTCGGCGTTTCTCTCAAAATTGACATTTGCCAAAGTTGTAATGCCGATAGTCGGATTGAGCGGTGAATGGTGGGTTTCGAACGGAATTCTGCTTTTCAGCGGCGACATCTACACCTTTTCGCTGTTTGTCATTTCATTCAAATTGTATGATGATTGGAACAGTCGAATGAAATTCCTCATCGCGACCGGTTTGACAGTCTCTCTCTGCCTTCTCGGGGTAGTTTTCTTGAGTGTAATTTGCTGGGGGTTCATCATCTTCGGATGGCTAATTGTCACAGTCGTTTGGGGTCAATATCGGCTTTCACCACTACGCACTGGTATTTGGCTCGGATTCGGTGGTTCTGTCTCCATCGTGCTCGGAAACTTACTCGCCCATGTGGTTCTGTAAGGTGGGAAACCTATTCCGATTCGCCTTCACTGCCACTCTTCCGGCCATCGCCGTTAATTGGCCAAGAGTGTGAGGGAGTGCTGTCCAACCAGTGTACTCCACTCTTCTTCATTCTCCAAAGTCGGTGGACTACCCACGCGGTAATCCAAAGGGAAGGAATGCTGAGGAGATAGGCGTTGATGAGGACATCTTGATTGTAGTCGATGGTCACCTTGGTCTCCATCACGCCGCTGCCAACATCACCGCTGTGATGCATGATGACGAGGTTCCAGACTTTCGGTTGGGTCACTTGCAACTGGATGGTTTCACCCGGCGCTGCCTCGATGACAGCCCAATTTTCGGCTAGACCATCCCAATCTATCTCACCGCCATCCATCTGCTCAAGCGTGTTCTCGGAGACGACGAGAATGACTTGCAGTGTCTCGCTCTCATGCCAGTTTGTGAGGGTGATATCGACTGTCTCGCCGTGGTCGAGTTTCTGTACGATTTCAAAGGTGGAATCGCCCGGGCCAAGCCGGAACGAGGGGCGCTCCTCACCAGTGTCGGCTTGGTAGGATACGGCTCCCATCATCAGGGCGACGATGAGAATCGTGACGATTCCCTCGACGAGGAAGTGGTTACGCCAACGCTTGCCTGTCATTCCCTTGAACACGGAGCCGTAGTCGTTTCTGAGCCGGGGTTGGATTTGATGGATGAAAAGCGCCCCGATGCCTCCGACAATCATCCCGAGCGGGATGTCAACTATCCAGTGGATTCCCAGATAGAGAATCGTGAAGATGAAGAGAACAGTGTTGGCGAAGATGAAGACGTGATAGCGATAGTGCGCCCAGTCCTTCATTCGAATGCCGCGCTCTCGGCAATGCATCCAGTTCAGCAGCAGGATGCCGAATGGAATCGCAACATGCAGCGAAGGAACCGCGTTGTCAAGCGGGTCGTGACTCACATAGAAGGCGGTGTACATCCCATCGTGGTAGAGAAGTGCCTTCATTTCGGGTATCCAGGAGGAGGTGACCTCGACATTGAAGAAGAGGTAGTAGGGGACGGCGATGGCGTAGATGAGGAGATAGTTCATGGTGACCTTGTCGGTCATGTCGCGCTCGCCGGCGTAGGCGTAGTAGACGGTCGTGACATAGATGAGAAACAGGTAGATGAAGAGGTAGTGGAAGTTCAAAACCGAGGTCAGGGTTGCGTTCTCAAAGGTCTGCTGAATCCAAAGTACGGGCTCACCCTCGATGGCGTACACCCAATCGGTCCAATGGCCGGTAGCTTCCTTGATGGGCTCGTTCAACTTGTCAGTGATGCCCTTCCAGACGATGATGACGATGTAGCCCATCATGTGCAGGTAGTAGCGTTGGTCGTGAATCATCTGGCCGACTCTTGACATCGGGGTGCGGAGCTCCTTGCGATGGAGCGTGAAGAGCCAGCAGATGGCGGGAGTGAGGATGAGGATGATACCCATCATCACCCAGTAGGGGCTTGCCATGGCTTCGGCGGTCTGTGCGGTTGCTTTCAGCGTTGCCTATTACCGCGACTCTATACTGGCTCCTCTCGAAGGCTGGAAGAACAAAGACAGTCTTCTGAAGAGTTGGGCTCGATACACTATTTTCTCACTTTTGGATGCGGGCGCTTACCGGAGGTGCGAATTTTTCGCTAGCAGCGATTATTCCCTATCGCTCGCTGCGCCCGCAAGCGATATGCAGATATTGACTGCATGTGAGTAGAATTGGAGGCTCCAGCGGCCGCCTTCTCTGCCGACGCCCGAATGGCGGACGCCTCCGAATGGAACTCTAAGGTCGCGGTGGAGCCAGGTGTTGACCCAGACCATGCCGGTGTCGATGCCTTCTGCGATTCTCCGGCCTTTTTCTATGTCGGCAGTCCAGACGCTGCCTGCCAAACCGTAGTCGGTGTTGTTGGCGATGGCGAGTGCTTCTGCCTCGTCGGCGAATGGGTGGAGGGTCACGATTGGCCCGAAGATTTCCTCTGTTGCAGTCCTGCTGTCGGGTGAGAGGCCGTCAATCACGGTTGGAGAGAACCAATTTCCGTTTGCGAACTCTTCGGGCATTCCCTCCGGAGTGGCGCCACCGGTCAGGATTGTTCCTCCCTCCTCTTGGGCGAGGTTGGTGTAACCTGCCACTTTTTCCAGATGTTCCTTTGAAATGAGGGCACCGAGAGTGGTTTCTGGGTCGGAAAGGTCACCGATTTTCAGTGATTGGACTTCGGCGAGGATCGCCTCGACAAACTGGTCATAGATGCTCTCCTCAATTAGAATGCGTGAGCCGCATAGACAGACTTGGCCTTGGTTGAGGAATCCTGCTCTCACGACGCCGGGAACAGTCTTGTCGAAGTCGGCGTCGGCGCAGACAATCGTAGCGTTCTTCCCGCCGAGTTCAAGACTGAGTTTCTTGAAGGTAGACGAGGCGGCTGCGGCAACCTTGGCGCCAGTTTCAGTGCCGCCGGTGAACGAAATCAGGTCTACTCCGGGGTGGCTGGTGAGTGGAGCACCGGCGTGTTCTCCTGAACCGTGGACGAGATTGAACACTCCCGCAGGGAGGCCGACTTCGTCCAAAACTTCGGCGAGTAGACTCGCTGTCATCGGAGTGAGTTCAGAGGGTTTGGCGACCACTGTGTTTCCCATGGCGAGGGCGGGGGCGACTTTCCAACTCAGTAGGTAGAGAGGGAGGTTCCACGGGGTGATTAGCCCGGCGACACCGACCGGCTTGTAGACGACATGGTTGGTGGCATCCTTCATCTCGAAAGTTTCAGGGGAAAAGGTTCGGACCTCTTCAGCGAAGAATCGAAAATTTGCTACTGAACGAGAGGCGTCAACATTTCTCGCGAGGGAGATTGGCTTGCCAGCATCGAGCGACTCGAGTTGGGCTACCTCTTCTGCGCGCGCTTCGAGAGCGTCCCCAATCTTGTCGAGCCAGTTTGCCCTATCTGCATGGGAGAGGGCTGACCACTCTGGAAGGGCGTTTCGGGCGGCCTCCACAGCAGCGTCAACATCACGGTGGTCGGAGCAAGGGATTCTGGCGATGAGTTGTCCGGTCGCGGGTGCGATGTCGTCAATCCAGTGGTCGCAAAAAGCCGGCATGAACTCGCCGTCAATGTAGTTGAGAAGGTCTACGATGTCGTCACTCACTTTTGCCCTCTCCCGAATGGACATGAGACTTTGTCATCGCCTTGGAATACTTCTCCCAGTCGTAGTACCAGCGGTCACTATCCGGGTCCCACTCGTCCCAAGTCACCACTTCCTCCAACTTCCCAAGTAGTTCGGGCGGTACCACTCCTGGTACGATGAATGCCTTCTGCCGGTGAAGAGGGTAGGGGTTTCGCAATTCCACTCCAAGAACTCCCAAGACGGCGCGGGCGACATACCAGGTCGCCTGAGCGTTCCAGCCGTGGGCAATCTTGATTACGATTCCAAGTCCTTTCGGGTAGTTCGGATGGATGACTGAGAGGCCGAGCAGGCCGTCTGCACCCTCCTTGGCGAGTACGGTACCCTCCGAGGTCTTGAGGATGGTCGAGTCGAGCCGGTTGAAGCCGCCGATGAGGTCGGGATTGCGCTGCATCGCCTCCCAAATCCAGTCGTCATCCTTGGTGGCGGCGAGTCCGGCGAACATGACGGCTAGTTCGTTG
>CAUZUN010000058.1:0-5635 GCA_963583115.1 Candidatus Thalassarchaeaceae archaeon | reverse complement strand
GCGAGTAAGAATGTAGTTCCTATAATTCCGATCTCCGAGGCGTCAACTGCTGGCGGTTTTGGAGTGGACACTCGACTGGTAGAACTTGAGTCGTGGGATTCTGCGTCCTTTGAGACGGCTCGCTCTGCTGCACCAGATGTCATCGTCGGAGTCAGACTCGCTTTCGACACAGGTTGGCAGGCTCAATTGGCCGAGATGGTCGATGCTGGAGTCTCAGTCATTCACCTCATCGCAGATAACCACGGCAACGGCGACGGTGGCCGTTTTGCGATGGACCTCATCAAGGAGGCTCACATGAGTCTACTCGAATCGGGCAAGCGAGATGCCGTCACTCTATTGGGCACTGGCGGCATTGCTGCTGCTGACCATCTACCAAAGGCAATCATCGTTGGATTGGACGCAGTTGGTCTCGATGTCCCTCTTCTGATAGCACTGCAGGGTCAACCGTCGGGCGACCTCAGTCAAAGGGACACTATCAAGGTAAAAATGCCCAGAAAACTCGACGAAGAGTGGGGCGTTCAACGGCTCACAAATCTATCCTGTTCCTGGCGCGACCAGATGTTGGAAATTCTTGGCGCAATGGGAATCCGCGAAGTCCGTAGACTGCGCGGTGAGATGGGCCGCGCCATGTGGTGCAGCCATCTTGAGGAAGAGGCCTTCGCTGAAATCGAAGGATTTGTTGGAAGTGAATTTTAATGACGATTAGCAAAGACCATGTGAAACCGAGTGACACTTTGATTCACAAGACCACCAATCTGATGCAGAATGGGCTAAACGCCCACGCCTTCGGAGAATACGGCTCACCAAATGCGCTCGGCGACGCTCGCTGGACTGACGAGTTGATTCTCGCTACTTGGTACATGGCAGAAACTGGAAAAGTTCCTGACAACATGAACTACAAGACCGGAAAGAGCGGTGGCGGATTCGACCGCCTCGATTTCAAATTCCTCGACGAATCCGAGTGGACAGAAGACCCCGAATCCATCGATACTAGCATGCCACTCAACCGGCGAGACGACCACCGAGCGAAACTTACCCCTCCCATCCCAATCTACGGAGGTGGCATGTCTTACGGGTCAGTGTCAGTGAATGTGATGATGGCGCGGGCGAAAAATGCGGAAAAGTGGGACACCTACATGTCGACCGGTGAAGGGGGCTACCCCCTCGACCTCTACGCCCACAAAGACCACGTGATTACTCAAGTAGCGACCGGTTATTTCGGGGTGGAAGAGAAGACGATTCAGGCTGCTCCGATTGTCGAATTCAAGTATGCACAAGGTGCGAAGCCTGGACTTGGTGGACATCTTCTAGCGAGCAAGGCTGGCGATGAGGTTGCGAAGATGCGCGGCAGCGTTCCGTTTGTGAGTCTGTTCAGTCCGTTCCCGTTCCACTCGACCTACTCGGTCGAAGACCACTCGAAGCACATCGATTGGATTGAGACAGTGAATCCTGACGCTCTGATTGCAGTGAAGGTTTCGACGCCTCATGATGTCGATATGGTGGCAGTTGGCTCCTACTATGCGGGGGCACACATCATCCATCTTGACGGCTCGTTTGGCGGCACTGGGGCGGCGCCTGAAATCGCCAAGAAAAACATCGCAATGCCGATTGAGTTGGCTATTCCCAAGGTTCACAAATTCCTCATCAAAGAAGGCGTTCGTGACAAGGTGACTTTGATCGCCAGCGGTGGAATTCGTACCGCCGATGACATCGCCAAGGCGATTGCTCTTGGCGCTGATGGAGTTGTTCTTGGAACCAGCGATCTAGTGGCGATGGGATGCACTCGATGCGCCAACTGCGAAGGTGGACCTTCTGGCCGCGGCTGTCCGTGGGGACTGACCACAACCGATGTAGAATTGCAGGAGTGGGTGCAGCAGGATTGGGCCGCTCGACGGCTCGATAACTACTACACTGCAGTCGTATGGAGACTCAAGGACATCCTTAGCAAAGTCGGGTTGACTCATGTTGACCAGTTGGTCGGCAGGACCGATTTGCTGCGCTACACTGCAGGTGAGGATTGATGCAGAACTCAGAGGCAATCCTTGAGGCGCGTCGGGCGCTCAATCGCACCATCCCTAAGTTTGAGATGAACGATGAGGATGCAGCAGAAGGTGGCTGTGGAGTCATCGGATTGGCGAGCGAAATCCCGGTCGCTGGCCGTCACCTCTTCAAATCACTTGAACAGATGAGAAACCGTGGTAATGGCAAGGGTGGCGGCGTTGCTCTTGTCGGTATGGAGGCAGACCAGTTCGGAGTGAGTGAGGAAGTCCTCACCAATGACTACATGATTGCAATCGCCTACCTTGACAACGCAGTACGGGCAGATGTTGAGGAGCAATTTATTCATTCAACTTTCGAGGTTGACCACATTCACGAGATGCCAACTTTGGATAATTGGGCGGAGGAGTTGCCTTCGCTTGACGACCGCCCCCCTGATGTTGTCTGCTATTTTGCAAGACCGAAGCCAGCAGCGATTGAGAAATTCAAGGAAGAAAGTGGACTCTCCGAAGAAGATTTCAACGACCGAAAAGGGATGCTCGACGAGTTGGTTTTCCGCAACACCCACTTGTTAAATGTGGAGTTTTACGCCACCGACCAGAGGGCAGATGCATTCGTTCTGAGCCACGGACAAAATTTGCTAATTCTCAAGATTGTGGGATACGCAGAAGATGTGATTCGCTACTATAGACTGGATGATGTGACTGCACATGTATGGATAGGTCATCACCGATATCCAACCCGAGGAAGGGTTACTCACCCGGGCGGCGCACACCCGTTCGGACAAGGAATTGATGCCGCTCTTGTGCACAATGGTGATTTCTCAAACTATGTCTCTGTCAAGGATTACCTCGGCCAGCGTGGAATGGAACCACTCTTCTTCACAGACACCGAAGTTGCTGCTCTGGGCTTCGACCTTCACCACCGAGTCTACGGATATCCAATGGAATATGTCATCGAAAGTTTGGCGCCAACTTGTGAGTTGGACTTCGTGATGTTGCCTGAAGAGAAGCAGGAAGTCTACGAGGCGATCCAAAAGACTCACATTCACGGCTCTCCCGATGGGCCGTGGTTTTTCATCATCGCTCAAGCTGATGGAGATGTCCATCGTTTGGTCGGAATCACCGATACCAGCATGTTGCGGCCTCAGGTGTTCGCATATCAGCGAGGGGAAGTTGGAATCGCTTTCTGCGGTTCAGAGAAGCAGGTAATCGACGCGGTGCTTGAGAGCCTCGCCGCGGAAGACAAGCGATTCTGGAGGCGCTGCGATGAATACTGGAACGCCCGTGGGGGCTCCTATACAGATGGTGGCTCGTTCCTCTTCGATGTCGTTCCAACAGACGACGGTGGACGGGAACTCATCATGACAAACAAGTTCGGAGCCCTAGTCAATACTCATCCAACTGGAAACTTCGAAGTGGAGGATGCAGCGATGATGTCTGGCTTTGAATGGCCAGAGGGGTGGACTCCCGCAACGGTGTATGGGAGCATTACTGCGCTCATGCCAGAACTTGATTGGGCTAGCGCACAGGCTCTTTTGTCCGAGATCACCTCCCATGCTCAAGAAAATTCGAGGAAGGATGCTGTCGAGCTTCTCGGCCTACTCCTCGACAGAAAATACGACTGCGGCAGCCTTCGCAGAAGCAGATGGCTTGACCTCGTCGAAGATGCGATTTATCATACACTCCAGCACGCTGGAAACAAGCCTTGCGACGATTTCACTGGCCAACTTACTCTGGGCCATCGCCCAGAACCGGCCTCAAGTGAACAAACAATCGTGGTCGACGCTCGTCCTTATCCAATCGAAGGGATTGAATCGCTCGCGAGAGAGTTAGTAGCGCTTCACAAGAATGGCTGGAACAAATTCGCAATCCTTCACTGCCACGGCCACCGCTTCATCGGAAATGGCTTCGGCCCAGAAACTGATGATGTGAGAATAGATGTTTATGGCTCGGTTGGAGATTACCTCGGCTCAGGCTCTGATGGCATGACGATCGTGATGCACGGAAACGGCCAGGACCAAATCGCCCAGATTCACAAGAGAGGGACTCTGGTCGTCCACGGTGATGTCGGGCAGTGCTACGGTTACGGTGCCAAAGGCGGTGAATTGTTCGTGCAAGGAAACGCTGCGGGCAGGCCTATGATCAACTCTGTTGGAAGCCCGAAACTGGTCATCAATGGAACTGCTTTGGACTATCTTGCTGAGTCATTCATGGCTGGCGACCCACTCAAGGGTGGTGGCTTTGTGGTCATCAACGGCATTAGACTCGATGCAAAAGGCGAGGTAGAAGATTTGGAAACTCCTTACCCGGGAGGCAACCTCTTCAGCCTCTCATCCGGGGGGGCAATCTATGTCCGAGACCCACACCAAATCCTCTCAGATTCACAGTTGAACGGTGGCGGATTTACAGAATTGGGTGAGGCTGACTGGGCTGTCGTAGAACCACTTCTCATCAAGAACGAGGAGCACTTCGGAATTTCGCTGGCTCGGCTGCTAACAGTCGAAGGCGAGATTAGAGCACCTGCTGAAGTCTATCGAAAAATCATCCCGCTGATGAATAAGGCGCTCTCCGTCGAGGATGGTTGGGCTGCTAAACACGATTGATTGTAATTACGATAATTCCTTTGAATATCAACGCCAATAACCGATAGAGAGCAAAACGGCCCATTACACTCTTTACAACTGGCAAATTTGGTTGAATGGTTAATCGATTAGAGCCTTGCAACTTATCCGAATGGGTTAGCTGTATGATACAACATCTCGATGCTTACTCAACCTTAACTCGATATTAGTTTAATTCTAATAACAAAATGTATCTCGCCAAATCATGGATGACCGTATCTATCGGCTTTTGGGGAACGGCCAACTGCATCTAAATGTAAGAGGTCCGACTATATTCGTTAATGCTTCGACAGACCCAGCGGAACCCGAAATCAATATTGGTGTGCATGAATTATTTTGGGTTGCAAATGATGAGCCGCCGGGGATGAGGGAGTTCTCTCTAAAAATGAAAATCGAGTCTATATTTGCCCGTAAAATTAAAAATTTCCACCATCAATGGCTTGGGGTCGATTGTTTGATCGAAATGGGTAGTGAATGGGTGCCTTGCACCTTGATTATGTTCCTTAGACCGGTCGAAAAAGAAAGTTGTTCACTCTGCCCCAGCCCCAAAGGGACTTGGATGCTGATGTCACCTGAAAGTTTTTGTGGATTGGTTCGGTCTCGAGATGATGATGATTATTTGCACGGAAAATACGGTCAAAGGACGTATTGAAAGGCCTTTGAAATTCAATATCCGTTTCAATGGATATTCGGATAGGCCCTTTCAACCCATCCGAATCGGTTTGTTGATACATCGTATTCATCTCGGTTAATCATGAGGAACAAGAAATTAGTGATTATCATTATTTCAGTCATCACAATGATTGTGGGGCTGATCTCTATGTTCTATTTTTCGAACGAACTTGATAAAATAGGAACTTACGAATCCATTAATCTACTCTATATGTTAGTATCTCAAGCTGTATGTGGAGTTGGGTTGATCGGATTGATAGTAGGTTTAGGATTGAAAAATTCAATTCCAGAGACATCACCTGTTTAGACAATAGAACTCTTCGTCATTGGACGCCATATTCC
>CAUZUN010000057.1:0-5743 GCA_963583115.1 Candidatus Thalassarchaeaceae archaeon | reverse complement strand
TATCTTTTCCGGACTTCCCGCATTGCGTGGACTGAGACAAAACCTTCCTTTTCCTTGACTTCCCGAGTTGCGTGGGTATGAATAGTGAGAGTGGACTTTCGCAGACGGGGATTGGACTGTCTGCGCTCACTGCGGTACTCGTCGGATTGGGTCACAGGTCGGTCGGGTACGCATCGTATTGCACCGACCATGCTGACGAATTGCAGGTGGTCGGCTTGGCTGAGCCAAACTCCGAAAGGTTGGCTCGTTATGCTGCTAAGTGGGGAGTTCCACCCGAAAACTGCTTCACTTCTGCGGCTGAGTTGGCAGCGGTGGAGAAGTTCGCTGATGTAGCCATCAACGGAACGATGGATGAGATTCATGTCGAGACCACGATTCCGCTGTTGGAAGCGGGATACGATGTCCTGTTGGAGAAGCCGATTGCGAGGAACGCGATTGAACTTCGCAAATTAGCAGATGTTGCTGAGCGGACAGGGAGAAAGGTGGTCATCTGCCATGTTCTGCGCCATGCTCCGTTCTATGTTGCTATCAAGGAGAAAATAACGGCGGGTGAAATCGGAGAAATCATGCACATCCATACGACCGAGAATGTATCCTACCACCACATGGCGGTCGGTTTTGTCAGGGGAAAGTGGAATCGGCGAGATGTCAATCCAATGATGCTCGCAAAGTGCTGTCACGACCTCGACCTCCTCTGTTGGTTCAAGTCGGGGACTGAGCCAACTAGAGTGGCCTCATTTGGTGGCCGTCATTTCTTCACCGAGGATAATGCTCCAGTGGGGTCGGGAACTCACTGTCACGATTGCGAAATTGAGCGAGATTGCCAATATTCCGCTTTACAGCACCACATCGAAAATGGGTGGTGGCCGTTCTACGCGTTCGCCGGGGATCCCTCCTATGAGGCGGGTGCGGGTGGTGATGACGTTGGAGCAGGTGGCGATGGCGTCGACGCTAGTGAAGAACAGGCAAAAATTGCTGCCGCTGAGCATAAGAGAAAATTCCTAGAATCATCCGACTACAGCCGCTGCGTCTGGAAGTGCGACAACGATGTTGTCGACCGCCAGTCGGTAATCGTGGAGTTTGAGGATGGTAGCGTAGCCACACACGATATGGTGACCAATTCTGCAAGAGCGACCCGTCGTCTGCAAATAACCGGCACAAAGGGTGAAATCGAGGGCGACATGATTTCTGGGCGTATCGTGATTCGTAAACCAGCTGCCACACAAGGCGAAGAGTGGACCGAGGAGGTCTACTCAACTTTGGAGGGCGGTGACATGCATGGCGGTGGTGACCTTAGGTTGGTGGCGGACTTTGTAAAAGTGGTACGGGGGGAGGCTCCTTCACTTTCAACAACTGAACTCTCGGACTCTATCAACAGCCACCTAATCGCCTTCGCAGCAGATGAAGCGATGCTGAACTCGAAGGTAATCGAACTCAATTAAACGGGCTGCTATGGACCGGTTGGGTTTTTATCAGTCGACCCGGTAGACAACCTTGAGTTGAGTAATGTGGTCGACTTCGGCACGGCGCTTTCCATCCTTGAGAACGGGACCCGTCGGCAAATTTTGGAGATGCTCGTCAGAGAGCCTCACTACCCGTTGCAACTCTCTCAACACCTCGAAGTCAGCCAGCAAGCGGTGATGAAACACCTCAAAGTGCTCGAAGATGCAGGTTTTGTCGAATCGGAGAAAGTGAAGAGCGACAAAGGTGGGCCACCAAAAAAGATCTACTCGGTTCAACAATCGTTCTCAATTCGCCTCGACCTCGGTCCCGACCTGTTCCGCGCCGAACACCGAATACTACCTGTCGGTGGGCCGGTCAGGCTCTCCTCAAAGTTACCCAAAACAGCGATTCCCATCGCTGAGAGAATCGGAGGTAGGCGGAGGGTTTCAGTACCCGAGGCTATCGATTTGGTAAGTCAATTGAATGAAACTCTCGAACGGCTCGATGCTCAGCGGGACGCCTTGATTGCCCTTCACCAGCAGGTGATGAGCCGCGTCTCTTCAGCAGTCGACGAAAACTTTCCAGAATATGAGGAGCGAAATTTGGTTCACACAATTCTTGAACGGCCACGCAGACCGGTCGACTTGGATGCTTGGAGCCAAAACCTGCGTCTAGAGATACCGGATGCGGAGGCTATCATCGAAGAAGTCAGAGAGAGGATGCTCTACCAGATTGCAGACTCTGGTGGGCGAGTCATAGTTGCTGGAAAACCATCAGACCTACCTTGGTGGGCTGCTCTTGGCGGCAGTGAAGATTGAACTGTGAGCAGATTTGCTCATTTCGACAGAAGGAAAAAACTCAGTCTCGTGAGTAATTCTTCTTCTTCGAATACTTGTAACGCTGTGAGTTTCCTTTGCCCGACTGGCTTGGTCGACCTTGGCCTTTAGATGGGCCATTTCCCCCACCCTTTCTCTTGTCGGAGTAGGGGTTGGATTTCTTACCACTGTTCGACCAGCCTTTTGAGCCGCCGCTGTGGCGACTATTTTGACCACCCTGGCCTCTCGATTGGTTGTCCCGGCCATTTTGGTTTCCGTGCCCGTTTGAGCGACCATTCCCACCATTCGACCTGTCATTGGAGCGTCCATAGGAGGGTCCGTTTGAGCGTCCACCACCACTTTGGCCACCATGTGACCTCTTGCCGTAGTGACCGCCGTGATTTCGGCTATCTCCAGATTGGTTACTTTCTCCCCTTCCACGGCCACCTCGGTCATCTCGACCAGAGTTACCTCGGCCTTTTGAGCGACCGTATGAGCCACCACTTGAGCGACCGTTGGAGCGGCCGTATGAGCCACCACTTGAGCGACCATTTCGGCCATTACGCCCATTTGACCTGCCTCTTGAGTTGTTTTGAGAACGACCTCGGTTGTTGTATCCCCCGTTCCGGGACTCTTGTCGCCCATTCCTGCGAGGACGGGATTCTGCAGTGTAGACAAAGTCTGTTTCTGGCAAATCCGAGAAGTTAGGTGGTGTGAATTTACAGTTGATGCCGACCTCTCTCTGCATTCTGCTGAAGGATTTCTTCTGCGGTCCTTGGACCAGCGAGATGACACTTCCTACCGCGCCAGCGCGAGCAGTTCGTCCACTTCGGTGCTTGTACGCCTTGCCATTCTCTGGCGGGTCATAGTGAATCACTATCTGGACGCCTTCGACATCGATTCCACGGGCAGCAACATCGGTTGCTACGAGTGCGATGCAATTTCCTTTGGTGAAGCGAGCCATCGCACCATCTCTTTGGCGCTGGGTGAGGCCACCGTGAAGAGTAGCCACACTCAAACCAGAATCTTCCAATTCGTCACCGACTCGGTCGACGCCCCTTCTTGTTCGGCAGAAGACGATGCTGCGGCCATTCTTGCGGATAGCCTCTGAAGCGATATCGGATTTCATTGAGTTATTCATCAACCAGAATATATGCTTCATGCTTTCCATACTGACTTCCTTTGGCCCGACCTCAATGGTCACGGGCTCGTGCAGGTAATTCTTCACTAAATCAGCGACTTCATCGTCTAATGTTGCGCTGTAGATAATCGTTTGGCGTTGTCGCGAACAGTTGTCTAAGATTTTGCTGACAGGCTCCATGAAGCCCATGTCAGCCATCCTGTCCGCTTCGTCGATGACGACTATGTCGACATTCTCTAAACTCAGCGAATTGTTTTCCATTAGGTCCAGCAATCGACCAGGACATGCTACGACAACATCGACACCCCGCTTGAGCGGTTTAGTCTGCTTGGCATAGGAGGTCCCACCATAGACTGCTACAACATCCAAATCCATCTCGTGAGCCAAAGGAGTCAGCACTGAACAGATCTGTTCTGCCAACTCGCGTGTGGGGGTGAGAATGAGAGAGGTAGGAAGGTATGGCTCAGCTCGAACACAGCGAGTTAGAAGTGGTAGACCGAAAGCGAGTGTTTTTCCTGAACCGGTTGGGGCTCGGCAGCAGATGTCTCTTCCCATCATTGCGTCAGGGATAGACTCTTTTTGAACTTCGAAAGGTTCGGTGATTCCTGACCGGTGCAGGGTGTGGCTCAACGAGTCCGGGACTCCGAGGTCTGCGAAGGTCACACTTGTCATGAATCGCTCCGGCCGACCGCCCCTATTTGAAGGGGTCAGTTTGCCAAGTCGAGGCGCTAAGTAGTCGCTTTGTCGCCAAATCTTTCCGGCTCGGTATGAAATTGAATAGAGCATCCGCTCTAACCTCTAAAAAATGAGGGTCTTTTGCGCTGAAGCCCCGATGGGCTGGGGTTTCACTCGACCTTTCGAACGCCGACTGCGTTAGGACCCTTGGGTCCTTCGCCAACCTCGAACTCGACGGTGTCGCCATCCTTGATGGTTCCCTCAACCTGGGACTTGTGAACGAAGAGGTCGTCGCCGCTCTCTTGTTCGATAAATCCGAATCCCTTTACTTGGTTGAACCACTTGACAGTTCCTTGTGCCATGTTTTCCCCCGCCTCACCTATACTACTTCATATTACGCCATGGATTTGCACATCAGCACATTGAATAGACACCACTCCAACCGTGCCACCGAGAGCCATACCCTCGCAATTTACCAGTTTTAGAGCAATCAACTCCCACATTAACGCCGATGCGTCGGTGAGGGGCGGGGGGCGGCGACAGACCCATCTAACGCCCGAGGCCCAATTCTGTCAACTTCTCGGGTAGATAGGTGTCGGTGACATAGTCGAGACCATACTTTGCAAGCGACTGCTGTTCAGCCTTTTTACCGACATCGAGCATCATATTGATTTGGTCTTGCCACCATCCGTCAGCGAATCTTGGGTCAGAAAGTTCGGCTTTGAGGGCTTCAACATCCTTGCTTGAGAGGTCGTCGGAAGGGAGGTCGTAGGCGAGAATGTCGTCGGAAGTGATGCCGAGATAGGTGGCTGAAGGGGTAGCGAGATATTCGGAGATGTGTGCTGTCTTGATCGCCCCATAGGCGATGCTCGCAAAGATTCGGAACGACCATGGGTCACCGTCGAGGAAGACCACAATCGGCAGATTCCACTCTTCATTCATACGCTTGAGAATCCTTCGCGTCGAGCGAGCAGGTTGTCCCTTCAGGTGGAGTAGGCCTGCCCGGAAATCTTCGTCGAATCCATTCTCAACCAGTCGGTCAAACATACCACCGGTTTCGATTGCCATGATGAAATCCACATCGTGTTCAACCAGTTCCAATTTTTCAGCCTCTACATTGTAAGGGACACCGTAGCCAGAGTCGCCGACATCGTCACGCGCGTTGATTCGCATCCATTCACCTCTACGATTCCTTTCATTGATAGTTAGATTTCCAATCATTCGTGCACCATCCTCTTCTGGTCGGAGTTTGAAGTCCTCACGCATACATTTGGTCACAATTTCCAAATCCTCTGCTAGGTTGTTACTCTCGTTCTGGCTTCCGAATTTACCATGCCCCCAACCCTCGGAGATGTAGTACATTTCTCTCAAGGTGGAGGATTTTCCAGCATCTATCATCTCCTCGATGAATTCTATGATGTGCAGTGCGCGCAACAGTTGGCGGGCGGAGCGGAG
The DNA here is from genome assembly GCA_963583115.1 of Candidatus Thalassarchaeaceae archaeon. Classification (GTDB taxonomy): domain Archaea; phylum Thermoplasmatota; class Poseidoniia; order Poseidoniales; family Thalassarchaeaceae; genus MGIIb-Q1. Next base: position 214 of record CAUZUN010000057.1, on the reverse strand, counting down.
GGAAGTAGCATCTCTGATGGTCCTTTTTTTGCCATACTTGTAGACACCGAGTCGCTTGTCAAACTCGATGTTCTTCTTGGTGCGAACAGGCAAGGTCATCGTCGGTGCGGTCCCCTTCAACATCCGGTCATGCATCTCTTGAGCTACGCCATGAAGTGATTCGACGACTTCATCTGTGGTTTTTCCAACACTCATTCACCCACCCCCCAATCGG
>CAUZUN010000056.1:0-5768 GCA_963583115.1 Candidatus Thalassarchaeaceae archaeon | reverse complement strand
CGTGCAGAGCCATCGAGTAGAGCACATACGAGAGTAGCGTGAAAATCGGGAAAGCGATGACCCCAGCCAACAGGTGAACGAGTGATAACGCCCAATTCAAGCCGAACCAACAGCTTACCAACAGTACCTCCAAAGAAGCCCTGCCACGCCAAGCCGACCAAGCGGCCAGCCCGAGAATCACCGGTCCGTTGAACAAAATCATGGTTGCTCCGCCCTGCCATCCATACTCGGAATAAATTGGTTCAGAGAGCAGTCGGGGGGCGTATGCAAGCAGCACAGTGAGGGCAGCGAGGGCGAGCAGAATCGATGAGGTGAAGACGATACGGCTAATCTGTTTGCTACTCTTCGCTCCAAATCGGTGAACTATCAGATATGCCGCTAGAAGCGTTCCCAGAAACAGGCTTCCAGTTGGATGAATTGCGCCGGTCGCAACCACTCCAAGAGCAAATGCGATATCTTGGCCACGCCGTCTTTCAGCGGCGGGTCTCATCAGCACCAAGAGGCCGAGAACCAACCCGAGTTGGCTTGCAATTGTCGGATATCCTGAATCATGAGCCTTCACGAATAGGGCTGGAGCAAGAGCAAGAGCCAGCAAAGTTGGACCACTCGCCCCCCATCGGTCCGCCGCACCAGCAACTCCCCAGAGTAGAGCGAGAAGTGAGAGTTGGCCCAAAAGATGGACTGAACTTGCCGGAGTCAGACCCAGAACCGATTCAAGCAGCGCAGCAATCGCTGGGAATGCTGGTGGATAGGTCCAAGTTCCACTCGATACCGCTGGCAGCGACAATTCGCCGACTGTTGCCAATCGATGACTCAAGGTCGAAAATCCAATCCAATCGACACCGTTTGGATATTTGAAAAGAAACAACGGAAGGATTGTGAAAAGAGCAGCGGATACCAATGCGACAGGCAACCAACCACTTCTGCCGACCATCATCTCTTGGAATCGATTCCTCTCCGCCTCGACATCCTCTTCGACGCGAACTGTCTCCTCGTCGTTGATTGTGGCGGTAACCTTCGTACCGCCATCCTCTGATTCCGGGTCGATCGCCGCCTCCGCCTCGACTCCCTCCTCGGCCATCGCCACATTCTTCTCTTCGAGCAATTCCCAGGTCGAGAGCCTCCGAACACGCACCACATCTCTCTCCCAAAGGGCGAGCAGTGCCACACAATTGGCGATAATCAGTAGCAACAGAAGATAGCCAATATCGAATTTACCGCTGGTGATTACCATCCAACCAGCCAGACCATAGGTCACCAAGAGGGAGATTGCTGGTGCGAGCAGAATTTTGCGGAAGTTGTCAGACAGTGGGTCGAGGATGCGAAGAATCGCCAAACTCGGAAACAGGCTGACTCCAAACACCAGCCCAGCGCCTATCAGCACCTGCCAGAGAATGGTCGCCCCCTCGCCTTCCATGACCGCTGCCATGACGCATCACTCTTCAAGTGATGCGAATCGAATAGGCAGTCATTAGTTGAAAAATTGACATTTTCATGCTGAGAATAGAAGTGCCGAATCGCTTTCAACCGATCACCGCGAGGCGGCTTTGAGAGGACATCCAATGAGTGGCAATATCGATTGGAATTCACACCAGTTTCTGCCGGTCGTGCATCTGCCTGACGAGTACGAAGTTCGAGACTTCACGAAGGGCATTGGGAAGCCACCGGAATTGGAGTACAGCATCGGAAGGTACGATGAGGTGAGGCCCGGGATGTATGTGACCGACCTTTTCGAGGGCGAGAGATTCATTCACATCGGCGTCGATGTCGGAGGTCCGATAGGGACCGCTTGCATGGCATTCGCGGCGGGCGAAATCGTAGAGTTTGGTTACAACCCGGAAGCGGGGGACTACGGCCATGTTGTCATCACACATCATCGCTTGAACGGAGTCGATTTATGGGCTCTTTACGGCCATCTTGACAAGGCTTCTATTGAAGGAAAAATTCGTGGCCAAAAGGTAGCCGCGGGGGAGGTCATCGGATGGTTCGGTAGAAAGGATGAAAATGGCGGCTGGCCACCTCACCTTCACTTCCAACTTTCACTGATTGAGCCAGTTACTCACGACTTTCCCGGTGTGGTCTCGCCCGAAGAGAGAGCACAGGCATTGCTCGATTTTCCAGACCCAAGGTTGGTCATGGGGCCAATCTACTGATCGAGATGTTCTTTCAGATTTTTGATGGCACCGATTGCACTCGGGTCCTTGCCTCGCAGGATTGCCACCGCACAGGATATCCAATCCATCGCGACACACGCATACAGCATCGACTGAAGAAGCGAATCACCTTCGCAGTGTAACTTCCAAGCGATGTCAACTTCGACTGATTCAGTCATCCAATCAACTCGCTCTGCGACCCGCTCATGCATGCCATCCCAAGTGAGTAGAATCATCGCTTGGCTCTCCTTTGCAGCAGGATCGGTCCAAGCGATGATTTCGTTGTGATTCATTTCGGGTAGGGAGGTGGCTCTAGCGAAGATGCCGCCGTTTTCATTGAGTTGATTTGCGAATCGAGTCCCGGCACAATCGAGTTCGTTGGCTGAGATTATGCCAATTTCTTTGTTGAGCAAAGTCCGAGCGATTGTTAACGCTGGGCTATCGGGATTGTTCACGAAGTCAAATTCTGCGACCGCGTTTCTGACTCCCTCGATTGTACCGTCATCCTGCTTAATCCAAACAAGGTCGTCGATTACATCTGCTGAGGAAGCAATTCTGGTAATCGCGCCAAACAAATGACCGAAGGCGGAACGAGGTGGTTGGCCCCCGGGAACAGAGACATTCTCTCCCAATTCGGCGAGTTTTCCACCCGAAGAGATGGTGACGCAATTAGCCCCACCCGGACCACTTCCCCTTGTGAGTGCGAGTTCAGTAGAAGTGAGCGTTTCCTCGGTGTTTCCTGAGTAGGATGTTGCGATGTAGAGTGCGCCATCTCCGGCCCAAGCCGGTAAGCCATAATCGCGAACGGTGGTCACGCACACCCCCCCCGCCGAATTGGCAAGCGATGCAAGGAAATCTCCAGCCGCAGCCGAGCCACCCATGCCGAGGCAGAAGAGGTGAGGCGGAGTTTCCCGTCGGGGCTCATCTATGGCCCATTGCGCGACGAGATCATCGGGGAAGTTTCGAAGGTGACCGAGCATATCCTCCGTGTCGAGTTCAGCGACCGCAGCGAGGAGGGAGTCGTGGTCGAATCCGTCGCTCATCCAAAAAACCTCAGTCAGCCCGGGACAGGTTAGGCAACGCTACCCATTCATCGGCTAATAATGCGACCCGCAGCGTATCGCTCAAGCCGTCATCATCGTAGGGAAGTGCGACCGCCCGCACCTTCCAATCGCGCGGGTCAAGGAATTCTGCGGCAGAAGAATCTCGATTGATGAGTTCAACATCGAGTTGGTCAACAGTTCTGCTCAGGACATTGGATTTTTCCAAATCTCGCCAAGTTACGCCAGTCCGTTCGCGGCGGGTGATGGAGGCCAATATCGCACCACTTTTTTCCCATTTTGCGACTTGCCAATCGGCGTTTCGTACTCGAATAACATCGCCAATATCGAATGCCGGTTTTCGGTAGAGAACGGTCAACCGGGTGACATCTACGCCGTCCTTGTGGCCCACCACCGTGTTGGTTTCCTTGGTCGAACCGCCAAACTTCTTGATGAGGAAACGCCCCCATGTGCGGGAAAGTGCCTTGCTTCCCATGACGACATCCCAACCGCCAGTGACAGCGCTTTCGGAAGTGATGAAAAACATCGGATCCGGCTCCATAGAATCTAACAATTCGTCGAGCGTTCCTCTGACTGCTGCTAACTCATCTTCTGAAAGGCGGCGACCGGATGAGCGGAGTTGAACGGTCGCCTCGTAGTAGTTGCCCGCCTTGCGTGTGCAAGTCGGGCAGACTGCGTCAGATACTCTCACTATGGTTTCGTGTGAATCGTCAAACTCTAAGCCATCGATGAAGCCGCTGACTTGGATGGAAAGTTTTGTGTTTCTGTCGTCAACCGCCTCAGAGAGCATGGCGACTGCAAGCCCCTCTGCTCTCTTGTCAACATCGAGGTTGCTCTGAACCATTCCGTGATGTAATTCTTCGGGCTCGAGTCGACCCCAACGGCCGGCTTGGAGAACCATCAAACATTTTGGGCAGCGGAAAAGTTGCATCGTCTCGGTCAAGCTTGAAAGGATAGTTCGCTCTCGAAAACAGGACTCACAAATCCGCCCTGAAGTGAGGTCGCCTCCGCTGCCGCAAACGATGCAGAAAGAGTCGCCTAATGTCATCGTCACGCAACCCCTGCAAGGTTGCGGCCTCATCCAATCCGCTTGAAGCCTTTCACCAAAGGTCGGCACATCCGCCCCCTATGGGGGCGGTCACTCTTCTTCGCTTGAATCTGAGGTGTCCGCCGCGCCATCGGTTTCTGCGAGTGCGAGGCTCGCCTCTGCTGCTGCAAGCCGGCTGGAGAGATCTTTCAGCCTGTGCAACATCTGCCAAGTCCAGCCTCCGATGATGCCGATCATGGCGATGTAGGCGATTGCGAGAAAGGTCGTGCCGCCTGCCATGTGAATCACCGGTTGTCGATTTCCCTCTGTACTTTTGCCAGTCGCAATTCGGTTTCGTTGACCGCCCAAACGAGCATCGCGTGGCCGATTACGAGCACCTGAAAAGAGAACAACCCGAACAGTAAAACCGCTAAAATATCGGGCGCAAGTCCAGCCTCCTCGCCCCCTCCAATGACAGGTCCAGGGTGCCGCTTCTGCCAGAACCTAATGGCTACGATTGTGAGTGGGACCAAGAGGAAACCAAACAGGCCAACCGTCGAAAAAGTGTCACGGCTCTCTTCGCTGTCACCCTGCGTTTGATGGCCCATCACCAGGAAGAGCGAGAGAGCCGCAAGAATCGCATAAGTGTTCAGCCGAACATCAGTCAAATCCCACGGCGTACCCCACTCAGCGGTTCCCCAAATGGGACCGCTGATGATGACACACATGCCATACACCAAACCGAGGTGAGCGCCGACGACATGCAGTTTCCAACCCCATTCAGCACGGGAGAGGAACCATGCGGCAGAGCCGATGAACAAGAGGGTGAAGGCGAGGAAGGAGGCCCAAGCGGCGGGCACGTGCCAGAACAGTATTCGGTACGCTTCGGGCGCAGCCCAGTCGTCAGGGTTGACGGCGGGTGCATAGGTGAATCCGAGCCACAGAGTGATGGAAGCGAGTAGCAACCCGAGGATGGAAAGAGCGACGGCGAGTTTGGCAAACCCTGCTCTCATCAAGCGTCTTCGGGGGTATCGCTCGCTTCAAGGTGGCGGCGAAGGTGTCCTCTCAATCGTCAGCCGTGTTGGATGAATTTTTCAGCGTTAATTGCGACATCATCATCATAATCATCGCCGGTTTTTTTTCCAATGGATTCGCCAGACAGAGGGCGTCATTCAGAGGCGAGGATATTCAGCAGGAAGAAGATGGCCAGCGGGACTGCAATCGCTTGACTGAATTGTAGGAGCACATCGGAGTCAAAGATAGTTGAGGCTGGTCTTGTGAGGAAATCAACCAAGAGAAGGAATGGCCAAATGAGAATCAATAGGAGTAGTTTGGCGTATGTGGCTCCTTGCCGAGGTAGGCGACTGTCGAGGGCGTGAATTCTAGCGGCACCAAAGCCAAGAATCCCAACACCCAATGAGGCTAGAAGTGTCTGCTCATTGATTTCACCAAGAAACAGGTAGATGGCAAGTACTGATACGATGGCTCCCCAAACTGAGACGAACATCCAATTTCCCATTTGAACAG
>CAUZUN010000055.1:0-5813 GCA_963583115.1 Candidatus Thalassarchaeaceae archaeon | reverse complement strand
AAGCCGAATAACGCTGGCATCGAGCCTATTTCTGCCGCAAAACCCGCGGCAAGTTCCGGACCTATCCCGGGAAGCCCGAGGGCAGAAAGGAAGGAGGAAAGCCCGAGTGTTTGGGTGGCTTGGAGTTGCGCCATCACATTTGAGGCGGATTTTTCAGCCATTCTCTCCAACCCGACAAGGTCACCAAGCGCCAATCGATAGAGGTCTGGAAGCGTCTTCACAAGCCCAGATTCACAGAGTTGCTCAGCAAGTTTTTCGCCGATTCCATCCATTTCCAGCGCCCGACACCAGTAGAGCAGCGAGCGGACAACCCGCGCCCGGCAGTCGAGATTCGTGCAGCGCAGAAATGCGCCGTCAACCACCAATTTCGTAGCACAATCCGGACACTCCGTGGGAAATTCTACTGCCTTTGTTGGTGGCAACGAGCCGGTGAAAATCTCGCCGTCTGAGTGTGTTCTGCCCTTCAAATCGGCTGCTTTCGCTTGGCCCAAACTCTCGATGACCTTCGGGATGACATCGCCTCTTCGAACGATGCGAACCTTGTCGCCGATTTTGATTCCGAGCCGCTCAACTTCGCCGGCATTATGCAGCGTTGTATTCTCGACTGTGACTCCAGAAACCGTGACGGGTGCCACCCTCGCAACCGGTGTGACCGCGCCGGTTCGTCCAGTCTGCCATTCGACTTCCAAGAGCACCGTTGTCGCTTCCTCGGGGGGAAACTTCCACGCCAACGCCCACCTTGGGTGGTGTGCTGTAGTGCCGAGCAGTCGCCTCTTTTCGAAATTGTCAAGTTTGAAGACCACTCCGTCGACCTCCCATGAAAGTGAGTCGCGCCTCGCTGCATATTGCTCTGTCAAAGCGACCATCGCCGCCCCAACCTGCTCGTCGTCATCGCCTTCTATCAGGTGCTTTCCAGCAACCTCGATTCCGACCGATTCCAACCATTCAGCAGCCTCCAAGTCGCCCTTGAACCAAGGGCCGTCCGGACTGTCCGGGTGGCGGTTTTCTGGAGATGTGAAACGGACATCGTAAGCGAGGAAATCGAGGTGTTCAGCCTTCGCTTTTCCCTTCTCGATGTGTTTCTGGCGAAGCGCCCCCGCCGCTAAATTTCGCGGATTGGGAGCAACCTCTGCATACTTCTCACGATAGGTGGCAAGTGACATCACCACCTCGCCTCGGATATGGCAATCCCCTTCCCATGAGAGTTGGAATGGAATGTTGGAAATTCGTCGAGCATTCGCCGTGACATCTTCACCTCGCTCGCCGCTGCCTCTTGTGGCTGCGCGGATGAGTCGGCCGCGGCGATACTCGAGCGAGAGTGCTGAGCCGTCGAGTTTGGGTTGCGCGAGGAATCTTCGGCCATGAGCGGTGGTCTCGGAAATGAAGTGGAGAATCTCCTCTTCTGTTGTCGCCTTGTCAAGACTCTTCATCGGGAAGGCGTGAACAACTTTTTGAGAACCCGGCGCGGGGTCAGCGCCAACCCGGGAGAGTTGCGGGTGTTTGGGGGATAGGTGGGTCAACTCATCCCACAATTCATCGAATTCAGCATCAGAAATCTCGGGCGCCGCTAAATTGTAGTAGAGGTTTGAATGATGGGCGAGTAGTGCCGCCAACTCATCAATTCGAGCGGCGGAACCTGTTGAATCATCCACCTCGGTGGACACCTCAACATCGGAATCGGTCGGGTTAACGCCCATCGCTACGCGATGGGCGGCCACCCTCCTTCAAGGTGCCGAACAGCCTTTCTTGACTTCTTCAAGCGGCCCGCTTCACTCCTCTTCGGAGTCGGTGAAAAGTTGCCATTCACCGCTCTGCAGCGCCTCAATCCGCGCCGCTGCCTGTTCCAAATCAGAAAGTGCCCCGCCTAGGGGAAGAGGTGCGAACAACCACCACCCCTTGCGCTGCAAGACGATTCGATTTCCACCACTCCACCCCTTCCAGCGAAGCGCATCGAATGGATACTGAAATCCGTCTGCAAACAGGTGAGTTTTGGTCACTGCATATCGCTTGGGAAGCATCAGCCAGACGCAATGCAATCCGAGCAGCAAATCGAATAGAATCACCAGAAATTCAGGCGTCCCACTACTCTCAGCCAACATCCACGGCAGAACCATCATGATTCCAAGTGTCAGCAGTGAAGTCCCGTTGCGGAAAACCTCTCTCTCCGAATTGGATTCCCACGCCCAGCCACCGTTGCCCAGCTCGCCGAGCGTCACAACCTCGGCTCGCATGCGCCTCAATCGATAACCATCGTAGAGCACAATCGCCCCGACAAGGCCGACCACCGCCACCGAAACCGCCTCGGGCGATAGTGAAACCAACGCTGTCACACACCCTCGCGGCTACTTGCCAAGTTATCCTGTGACGCACACAAATAATGCGAAACCATCGCAGTCACACACCCTCAAGGCTTCTCGCTGAGTCTGTCCGTGCCTCGCAAGAAAATGGCTGCGACTACAACCAACAGAATCAGAATTGGAATTATCACTCCCGGCGTGAAGAATCCGCTATCAGACGATCCGCTGGCAGGCGCTCCGATTGTCGCATCTAGCGGGTCGGCATCCTCAGAGTCAGGTACGCCGTCATTGTCGTCGTCATCATCCTCGATGAGGTCGGTTTCGCAGTTCGGAAGGAGCGAGTTGGGGAGCCCGTCGAGGTCGTTGTCGGAGTGCGCGCACGCATCGAACGGGAAGGCGTCTCTGACATCGTCAATTCGGTCATTGTCGTCATCTTCGTCGTACACGTCCGGTCCACATTTCCGGTCCTCTTCCATGTCATACCAGGCGTTCAGTCCATTGATCATGCAGGTGTCGATAAAGTCGCCATCGGCATCGTCCAAAATGACGGTAATTGTCAGCGCATCGAAGGAAGAACCACCCCAAGGGTCGCTCACCACGACTGTAACAATGTGTACTCCCACGCTTCCGATACTGTCCAAACTGCCAGATTCTCCGGTGAAGATTTGTGGCCCCGGGCTATTCTCTCCCTGCTCCCTCAAATGCCAGGAAAATGAGAGTTCTTCGCCTTCTTCTGTACAACCATCGTCCAAACAATCCGGGTCTTGGGCAACCGCGGAGAAATTGACAGGCTCGCCTTGTTGGACTGTGATTGCTCCATTCGGCTCGACGATTGTTACCACTGGGTCTTGATTTCGGTTGAGTTCTGCTGAGTAGAATCGTGATGTTGATTCACCGATTGAAAAGGCGCCACTACCTGCAACATAACCCATCGCCGTGGCGCTCCAAAGAGCGGTTGTTGAACTCGATTGACCGGTTTCAGACCAAGTTTGGTAGATGAGTGGAATCGATGCTCCACCATCACCGGATGATGTTGAAATCACCTGTTCTGGCACTGAGCCGCCAAACGATTCAACGGTGACCTCCAGCCACGCACCGATGATTGGTATTCCGGCATCTCCGAGAACTTGAACGGTCCAAGTCGAGCCGATGACCAAACTGGCCTGTCCGATAATCGAGATTGCGCTTGAGTCGAATGAAATAGGGTCCCAAATCTCTGCGATATAGGATTTCTCGCCCCCGAGGGTGATTTCCCCGCTCAGGGAATCGCCTCTCGACTCAAAGCCGAACCCGTGGGTAGCAAAGGCAATCGTTGAATCGAATTGGTTGTTGGTGAAGAGTGGCGGCTGATTCTCGACATCCCCTTCATCGCCGGTCAAAATTACTGAAGTATCGTAGTTTGAGACCACACTATCAGAAACGGTTGTTCGGTCAGCCCGCACCCCAGTTATCTCTAGAGCAACTCCACCACCGTCACCATGAAAGTTTAGTCCGGATAGAGTGCCAGTGCTTTGGGTGAGCGAAATCCCGGGTGAGCCATGAATGTCTGAATTTCTGATGACCGCCTGCTCGCTCCACTCCACCGCCAACGCTGCTGCACCAGTTCCAGCCGTGATATTGAGCCCTTCGAAAGTAAGGCCGCCGTCGACCATCTCAAGGTGAACCGCCGCCTTTTCACCATCATGAGCGGTCGCATCGAGGTTCGTTACAGTTCCAGAGCCACCCCGAAGGTACAACCCCTTCTCATTACCCGCACCGAGGGTAACTCCGTCAATTGAGACCGCCGCTTGAGTGAGCAATGCCGCATTCTGTGAACAAGATTGAATCTGGGTTCCAGTAATTGTGATGGAACCGCCGTTTGAGAAGATGCAATTGTCTGTCTGATGGAGCAGACCACCTTCAACGGTCAAACTACCAGAGCCACTGACCATCAACGAGGCACCATCAACCACCATTTCGGTCAAAGTCACTGCCGCCGCTGCTGGACCTACTGAAAGCGGAGCACCGATGTAATGGCCATAATCGAGATTGACAACAGCCCCCTCAGTTGTGGAAATACCATCCCAATCAGCGCCGGTTATTGTTGCCCTTGTTGACTCCAACACACCATCAACGCGGATGCCAGCATCAGACTTGACATTGAGACTTACAAATTCAAGCAGAGTCATAGTAGTCCCCGAAGTCACTATCAAATCGCTCTCAAGGTAGTAGGGCGAGAAGGTCTTCTCCAATCGAAGCCATCCAAAAGTTGAGCCACCATCAATCGTCGACATCATGAAGTCGAAAGTGGCAGGAGAACTCGGCCCCCAACTTTTGACTTGACTATGGCCATCCTTCAGCACATAGACTGCTAGCACACCGGTGGAATCATCGAATATCTCTGTCACATTTCGATAGGTCGCTGTGTGAAACGCAACCCCCTCAGAGTTTGTCACAACCTGCCTGCCCTGAACGGTGACTGTCGCCCCTTCAACCGGCTCACCCCAATCCAACACCCGTACGAGTGCGGCATTTTTCAGTGCGAGATATCCACCCATGGAAGGGTGAATTGTGCCATCGATTGAACCGTCGTAAATCGAGAGGCTGCAAGTCTGTTCAAGGTGGAAATCTCCTTCGACATTTACCCCGCTCCAGGATAGTTCCTCCAACTGACAACTGGTGTGAACATCATTTCCGACCGTCAAACCCGCTCCGCTGCCCTTCAGAGAATGGCTGGTGTTGCCGTAGACTACCGCATCGGTCGAACCACCATCTCCCTCCAAAGTGCCAGTGCCCTCGATGACTATGGCTCCTCCCGGAACTGATAGGTGAGCATCGATCAAGACAACCTTCGCGGCAGTCGAAATAGTCACATCAAAGCCTGCCGCAGTGGTGAAATTGGCTCCGTATAGTCGGGCCGTGACTCCGATTGGAACCACCCACGGCCCGGAAGTCGGAATCAATGGTAATTGGACCTCGCCGCCCGGCGGCGAGAGTGTCGTTGTGGCACCGTAGGTGCCATCATTTGCGGTGACCTCAGAACCTGCATTGATGAGAGGTAAGGTCACCTCGCCCTGAGAATCTGAGATGGCATTGAATCCGTGCGCTTCGACATAGACTCCCGGCAATGCATTTTGAGAGAGGTCGGTCACGCTGACTGTCGACTCAGTGAATTCGTACGATGTGTTGACATCAACCCGCCCATTTGTTCCGCCAAAGTAGAGAGTGCCCTCACCGTCGGCATCCCAAAGTCCGTTACTGCTCATGGCGGGAAGATTTCTGACAACTGCGGTCTGGTCGGCATCGATTTGGATTGTCGCATCCTGATGTCCAGAAGCAGTCCAAGAATCAAGATGCAGGTCGCCTTCTACAAGATGGATTCCATTGAATGAGTTCCCGGTGGTTAGCGCGTCGAGCGCAACTGAACCCCCATCTATGAGAATACCGCTGCCAGAAAGTAAGCCCCCCAATTGGGAGGTCAATGAGGTACCAGAAATTGCGCAGTCGGAACGGCATAGAAGACCGTCAGACCACCCC
>CAUZUN010000054.1:0-5820 GCA_963583115.1 Candidatus Thalassarchaeaceae archaeon | reverse complement strand
GCAGGCTCTTCGCCTCGTTGATGTCGGAATAGACGCTTTGATGAGCCATAAAAAATAATTCAAGATTTGGTCGGTTTTCTTGGATTTGGTCGTCCACTCCCTCATCTTTTGGAGGTGCCCAAGTGTTATGCTCCTCGATGAGTTCTTCGACCAACCCTGAAAGGGCCTTCTTGTCAATCCGTTGATTCCATTGCTCTTGGTCAATTAATCGGTCACCGCATAACTCTCTGACGCGTTTGGGAACCGCTGCAAAGTTTCTCAATTCATTTCGAACAGCGTCCGGGACATAGATGTCAATCCGGCCCTGTGTGGCTCTAAAGAGCAGGGTTCGATGGAATTCCCTGCGCCCATCAAGGTGCATGGGAACTTCCCTTTCCACTTCTAGGAGTCTGAGAACTCTGTCGGCAAGAGCGTCGATGAGGAGGTTCGTGTCAAGAACAACGAGTGGTTTGAGGGCGAGGTTAGTGAGGTGCATCCGGCGGCGAACGGGAATTTCCTTCTCGCTATTTGCGAACATCGCTTTCTGCATATCTGAGAGTCGCTTCAAACCGATTGGCTCGAATTTTCCACTATTCATCGCCCTTTCGTAGATTAGCAGCCCGTGCTCAGCCCCTCTCGTTAGTGACGCCCTATTTGCAACTTCGAAAATATCAGGGATTCCCTTCGATTGGAGTGCTCTTTGGAATAATCCTTCCAGTTCAGTGCTCTTTCGTTCGCGGCCGGTTTTCAGCCCGTTGATAGCTGCTAGAACTCGACCTCGGAATGGCTCACCGGGGAGTTGTAAAAGAGCCGGGTAAGTCAGTAGCAAGTTCAAGTCTTCAAGAGAGTGTTTGGTTTGGATTTTAGTTTCCAGTTCTCCTTCATCGTTCTCAAATTCAATTTTCTCTACGGTCCTGACACTCTCCAAAATTAGAGTTCTGGCTTCATCGAGCCGTCGCCTAACCGCCTCGTCGTTGACTTTCAGATAGAGGCGAAATCGGCCCGTGATGTTGGCTGAAAGTCCCGATTCTGATTCAAGAAGTTCAATCGCTTCTGGCCAATTTCCAGCGTGAGCGAATGAGATTAGCGACTGCTTGTTGAGCTTCTGTCGCAACTCGTAATCATCACATCTCATAGCGGCGGAACGATAGGAGCGCGCAGCCTCAAGATTTGCTCCAGCCCGTTCAGAAATTCTCGCTGCAGCAACTGCCGCCCACATAGACTGAGGCTCATTTTCCCGTTGCCATTCGAGTAGAGCAGGACTTGCCACCCCATGTTCGATGACCTGTTCACGAATATTTGCAAGTAGACGCTGAGTTGGCTTTGTTGAGGTGAGAACTTCTTCTATGATATCCTCAGCTTCTCTCCAACTATCACTCTCATCATGCTGGAGAAGACTGTCGGCCCGATTTAGTTTCAAATGAAGAATCAGTTGCTCAAACAGTGCTTTTTCAAGAGTGTTCAAATCAGCCTCTTCGACACTCTCTTTCACTCGGGCCAAGTGTTGGTCAGGAACTAACCCGTCGCCACCCTCCATCAACGCTCGTCTACATTGACGGAATCCGAGAATGCCGTCTGCGGAGAGTTTTGATTGAACTTGCTCAAGGTCTGCAATACCCCCATCGAGTAGAGCCGTTAGAGCAACGGTGAGTGGAGACAGAAGTTTAGTTTCGCCATTCGAAGGTGCAGAGAGAGCGGTACGGCGGGCTGGTGTTGCCCAAACTAGGAGGTCTTGAGAGGCGTCTGCCGGAAGAAGTCGGCAAGCGAGAAGTGTGAACCGAGGCCACTTTCCCGGTTCTTTTTCACTCAAAAGCCGGGCTAGTCGAGTGATTTCACCAGCCTCGGCATAGAGGCAGAGCATCGTCTCTTGGTCAGACTCATCGTGGTCATGAACCTCAGTTCGGAGAGAGTCTGCTTGCAATCTAAGTTCAATCGGGGCGAATTCTGATTTGACCAGAGGGGTGAAGTTGAGATTAGCAGAATCTGCAACCGCTTTTTCAAGCATCGGAATAACAACATCATGTTCACCTTTGGAAAGCAGGTGAAGTGCTAAATCGAGATGTGAATCATCTTGAATCGTTAGTGGGGCCGCTGATTTTGCTGCCTCTTTGTCTTCGCCTTCATCAATTTTCGCAGCAACAAGCCGCCATGAAATTCCACTTAAATCCAATTCCACATCGTTGGCCGCCGACCAATCGCTCAGGGTTGAAATGCCATTCTTGAGTGTCTTCGAATCGAGTGAGCCCGCATCTTCAGGGATGTTCATCCACGCTTCGCTTTTGCAGGCGGACGAGAGTAGGTCATCAGAAGCCAATTCGATGCATTCAGCCCACGCAGCGGTGTCCCTACCTCGCAATCGGATCAATTTGAGTTGTAGCGAAGCGATTTCATTGATTGAAGAGTCAGCAGCGCCATCATTTCCATTGCCCTCCACTTCCAAGTCAGCGAAAATCTGCTCTGCTTCTCGCATACCTGCGGCGGCGGCAAGAATGCCCCCCAGCAGAGAATATCCCCCTCCCATTGAGGCGAGAGTAGAATCGAGGCGATGGTCGGTTAGCCATTTTCGTCGGACAGAATTGCGGCCAGATATTTGGACATGGAGTCGGTTGAGTTCACTTTGAATCTTGGCGCTGAGAGGCAATCCAATAGGAGGTGCCAACATTTTCTGTACGGATTTAGAGTCAAGTGGGTCAATCCAACAAGACTCCAACCAATCGGAGTCCATCTCTTCCTCAATCACTTCTGCCTCGGGGTGTAGTCTCATCTCTCCGAGAGTTGCTTCAAAGGTCCTCCCGAGCAGATTGTAAACAGGATGAACGCCGCTCGCCTCACAATCAGTGCGCAGACCAACAATCGTCGAATTCCAGTCGACATCCCATTCATCCCCCATCTGGCTTTTGTGAATGAGGAGTACAGAGAGCCTGTAAGCCGGAGAGCCTTGTCCATCGAGTACACTCTCAACCGATACAAGTTCAGGTCCAGCCATTAGGTCCCGTTGAGCCCGGCCACCTCTCCGGCCGATCCTGCGTTTACCCTTGCCAGCGCCAGCATTGTTCTCGACATCTTGCTTGAGTATTGAGAAGAGAAAACCTTTCCATTGACTACCCATGAGGTCCCAAGCGTCGCTTCTCATCGCTATCTGGAGCCTTCTTTCAGGGTTATCCTTCGCCTGCTCAAGAGCCCCATTTAGGCACTCCAAAAGTAGCCGCTCCGTAATCTCACATCCCTCCGGCGGCTGCCTCCGCTCGCCCCGCTCTAAATAACCCAACGATAGAGTTCCCTTAGGGGAACTCAAGCCAAGTCATCAAGTGTTGACCACCTCTCAGACTCTTCAATGGCCTCTACAGCGCTAGGAATTTTCATCTTAGCCGCTCATCCGATTGCAGCCCTGGGTGTTATCGCATTGATGATTCACCAATACCGATATCGCAAGCGACGAAAGGAGATGAGAGGTGAGGAGGCGAAGGATGAGAGAACGGCACACGAAGAGGCCGGCGAGAAGGCGTATATCCTTGCAATTTTTGTAGTTGCACTAGGATTGGCAATCAATATGGCTACCGATTTCAGTGAGCAGGGGGTCATTGCGGTGTTACCCAGTCATGTGCACGGTTGGTTCGGAATCATGGGGCTCATCCTTTTCACTATCCTTGTTCGGAAAGGAAGACTTGCCAAGGCGCAGCGTGAGGCGGGGGATTCATTCTCACTCGAGATGCAGCGCCACGGTAGAGCGGCGGACATCATCGTCATCTTGATGGTAGTTCACGCCTTTCTTGGATTCCTCTACCTGTTCCAACTCCTACGGTGATTCAAACTAGAAAGTAGGGCAGACGTAGTTTCCGCACATTTAGCAGAGAATCCTCAGTCACTTTTCCGTTGCGCCCAAATAGCCATCCAAGCGTCGATATTTCGCTGCACATCAGCCGGTTCAACCGCTCTTTCAACTTGATTGCCTTCATCATCGAGCGGAACCAAACGGCAGCCACAGGCATTTCGATGGCCCCCGCCACTTGAGTCCAACAGTGTCGCCAACCGCGTCAAGTCGAATATTCCACCCTCAGAATGGAGGAATGAATTGGTGTAGAAGGAGGCAGAAAGCGGCCACCTATCGGACTCACCAATCTTCCCATCCACATTGCCGTGAATTATCATGCAGGCATCACAATCCACACCAAAATGAGCCGTCACCAAGAATCCATTAGTCCGGAATCCGGTTTCATCAAGTCGGGCGATTGCCAACCGGTCAATCACCTGAGAGTCAACTTCGAGCAACGCTCGAACCCCCTCCTGCTCAACCCTCTTGGCAGCGATTCTCACAGCAACTGACGCATCTTCCATAATCGATTCCAAGTCATCCCCGGCAACCAACTTCTCGAGAAGTCCGTGGGTGTATTCCGGGTAGGATGCCGAAACTGTCCGGGAGAGCCAAATTACCGGGTGGTCCGAAAGGAATTCTTCATGGCTGATTTTTCCGCTGTCCAATCGGTCTACCATGTCCATCAACGGGGCCAACGCTCCGAGGTCGAAAATGGGTTGAAACAACTCAAACGCTACCCTTGCAGCCGAATCCGCCTCCATCCAATGCACTTGCCCTCCACGAGCCTCGAAAACTTGCCTTTGCTCGGCAGTCGGCTTGTTGGTAGCGTGGTGGTCGATGTATAGACCACACGCGGAATGGAACGGAAGGTCGCAAATCGCGGTATGCTCGTCGATGACAGCATCGAGATATCCGCTACGGATTTCGGCGGGATGAGAGAAGATGACCTCGGCATCAGGCCAGCCGTGACGGAGCACCGCAGCGGCCATCAAGCCGTCCATGTCACCATCGGTGACGATTCGCCGGATGTCGAGTTTGGCGAGCAAGTCCCGTGCCGGCATAGAGAGCGCGTCAAAGCATACGCCTCATAGCCGTAGCGATTGTGATGCCCCCAAATTTTTTTGATGGATGTCTAACAATTTCCGCGATAGAAAGACAAATTATTCGCGCAATCGATATGGCGGCAACCCCCCTCACCGGGTACATGGAGACCTCTTGCGGGCTGGTATTGTTGAATTACGACACCATTCTGCTGTTGCAATACCCTCAAGGACACTGGGATTTCGTGAAAGGCCATCTCGAGGAGTCAGATGGCTCACACGAGGCGACAGCGTTGAGGGAGTTGGAGGAAGAGACCGGAATATCCAACGCCGCCATCGCGCCGGGATTCAAGATGAGGACAAAATACGAATTCACCCACAAAGGTAAATTGATCAAGAAACAAGTCCACTGGTTCCTCGCAGAAACCGATGAACTGACCATCAAACTCTCACACGAGCATATCGGTTATCTATGGCTGTCATGGGAAGATGCGGCTTCGCAACTCACCTTCGAAAACTCTCGCTCGGTACTCGCCGCAGCAAGGGAATTTCATTCATCCTAGGATTTATTCAAGGCCCGACCCACTCACTCCGGCAAGTTCTGCTCGGTCGACCAGGGGGCGCACTTTGGTCAGTCAGTTTGGCTCACGTCGGCCAATTGGTTCCCAGAGTGTTTCATCCTCACCGAGTTGGCCGGTAATCCAGCGTGAAAGCACGAAGAACCAGTCAGAAATCCTGTTGATGTAAGAGAGGGCGACACCTCGCACTGCAGAGTCACCGTCGTTGTCTCTCAATGTTGCAAGCCTTCGCTCCGCCCTGCGCGCCACCACTCTCGCGAGGTGGAGGTTGGCCACCGATGCACTTCCGGTTGGTAGAATGAAAGAGGTGAGAGGTTCACACTCCTCAAGCCATTCATCCATCTCTGTCACCAGCCGCTCTGCGGCTGCTTCTGGAATCAGTTGCATTCCTTCTGGAATCGCATCTGGC